>DASZVM010000403.1:0-5665 GCA_035547295.1 Puia sp.
ATAGGTGTGGTAGTGACCCTGGCAAATGAGAACGAGAACCTGGTTATCGTCAAACAGAGATCATCTGCCAACTACTCTCTTAATAAAGGCAGCTCCACGCAGAGCTACCCCGGCAGCCTGATGGGAAGCATCGCCTTGCTCAGGCAGACCTGGCTCGACGCGCAATGGTATAAGAGCCAGCCTGTCCATGAAGGGACGAATTTAAGCCTGCAGGCTTTCAACGACGAGCTGTCCCTTCCACAGGTGTTCGAGGGAGGAGACAAATGGACTGATCTGCAGGGGGACCGCATCGGGGACGAGTTCGGAGTACAGTTCATCATCAAAGGCGGGGAGAATGAGTACCAGCGTATGAGCGAAATAGCGGCCACCAAAGCAACCTTTATCCTGCCGCTGAACTTTCCCCAGGCCATGGATGTGGAAGATCCTGATGCCGCGCGATTCGTCTCGTTGACGGACATGAAACATTGGGAGCTGGCTCCCGGCAACCCGGCCGCCTTCGAAAAGGCAGGCATCCCTTTTTGTCTTACGGCTTCCGATCTGAAGGATGTAAAACAATTCACCGCCAATCTTCATAAGGCATTTGAATACGGCCTTTCCCAGGCCAAAGCTCTGGATGCGCTGACCAAAGCGCCTGCGACCCTCCTGGGTATCTATAATAAGGTAGGCAGCCTGGAGACAGGCAAGCTGGCCAATTTCCTTATCACCACCGGTGATGTATTTGCAGAAAAGACGACCCTCATCGAAAACTGGATACAGGGAAAGAAATATGAAGTAAAGCCGGAAGGATGGAAAAATATCAGAGGTCAATACAACCTCACTACCATGACAGCCACCGGCGCATCCTCCACCTATATCCTTGACGTCAAGTCCGCCACTTCTGCCAGCGTGATTGCCGGCGGGAAGGATACGCTGACGGGTAAGTTCAGCTATGACGGAAGGCTTGTGTCATTCAGCTTTGGGGTCGGCGGTGGCCAGGGACAGGGTGGAAAACCCGGACAATCCGGACAATCCGGTCAGACTGGTCAGGCCGGTCCGGGCAGGCGAGGCAGCGGACGTCCGGGAGGTGCGCAGACGCATCTCAGCGGCGCAGTATATGCCGATGGCTGGAGCGGGAATGGTACGGACTCTACAGGCAACTGGGTCACCTGGACGGCTACCTTTTCAAAAGCCAGTGGCCCCGAGGCCGATACCTCCAGGAAAAGACCCCTGCACATCGGAAAAGTTACCTACCCCTTCGATGGCTATGGCTGGGACAGTCTCCCCCAATCACACGACCTCCTCATCCGTAACGCCACGGTCTGGACCAATGAGAAAGAAGGCCGGCTGGAGAATACGGATGTGCTGGTGAAAGCCGGCAAGATCGCCCGGATCGGTAAGAACCTCTCCGCGGAAGGGGCCGTTGTCATCGATGGCACGGGCAAATATCTGACACCCGGCATCATCGACGAACATTCCCATATCGCCGCCTTCTCCATCAATGAAGGCGCCCAGTCCGTCACATCGGAAGTACGCATAGCCGACAACCTCAACCCGGAAGATATCAATATTTACAGACAGCTCAGCGGAGGCGTGACCTCCTCCCATATCCTTCATGGCTCCGCCAATACCATCGGCGGACAGACCCAGCTGATCAAGCTGCGCTGGGGGCAAAATGACGAAGGCTTGAAATTCAGGAACTGGGACCCTTTTATCAAATTCGCCCTAGGTGAAAATGTAAAAAGGACCACCTCGCAGAATAACAACCGGTTCCCTGACACCCGCATGGGCGTTGAAGAAGTGCTGATGGATGCTTTTACAAGGGCGCGTGACTACCAGCAGGCGAGAAAAACGGCTCCCCTGGCTACCCGCCGCGACCTGGAGCTGGACGCATTGGTGGAGATACTGGAGCATAAACGTTTTATCACCTGTCACTCCTATGTGCAAAGCGAGATAACGGCCCTGATGCGCGTAGCGGAAAAATTCGGTTTCCGGATCAATACATTCACGCATATCCTGGAGGGTTATAAAGTGGCCGATAAGATGAAGGAGCATGGGGCCAACGCTTCCACGTTCTCCGACTGGTGGGCCTATAAGATGGAGGTACAGGATGCCATTGCCTACAATGCCGCGATCATGACAAAAGTGGGGCTCAACGTATGTATCAACTCCGATGATGCCGAGCAGGCCCGCCGCCTGAACCAGGAGGCCGCCAAGAGCGTCAAGTACGGGGGACTGTCCGAGGAAGAGGCGTTTAAGATGGTGACCCTCAATCCTGCCAAAGCCCTCCATGTGGCTGACAGGGTAGGCAGCATAAAGACAGGTAAGGATGCCGACCTGGTATTGTGGTCGGACAATCCCCTGAGCATCTATGCCAGGTCTGAAAAGACCATCGTGGACGGCATCATCTATTATGATATCGACAGGGATGCGGCGCTGCGGAAGTATATAACGGCTGAGCGCAACCGGCTGGTGCAAAAGCTGCTGGCGGAGAAAAGGTCCGGGACGCCCATGCGGCCGGCCGAACCCAGCTTCCATGTGGAGCTGAACTGCGGCGATCACCAGCATCATGAAGGGCTCCTGACCATCGACGGTGATGACGAGAACATTCAAACTAACTAATCAGCAAAATGACCATAAAAATGAACTATTTTTTCATCCGGCATACTGCCCGCAGCCTGGCGGTCCTTTCCTTACTGGCATCGTTGACCACCCGCGCTCAGGACGATATATACCCGGCAAAAGACTATAAAGGAAAGCTATATATCACAGGCGGGACCGTCCATGTCGGCAACGGCCAGGTCATCGAAGGCTGCACCATCGCCGTGGACAACGGGAAGATCGTACAGGTGGGCGCAAACGTATCCGTCCCTGCTGCTTCCACCGATGTAAAGGTCGTGGATGCCAAAGGCAGACAGGTATATCCGGGGCTGATACTGCCTGTCACCGACCTCGGTCTGAAAGAGATCGCCAATGGTGTGCGCGGTTCCAACGATTACGAAGAGCTCGGCGATCTGAACCCCAGCATCCGGAGCATCGTAGCCTACAACACGGATTCGAAGATCATCAATACCTTAAAGGCCAACGGGATCCTGCTGGCCGGTGTGACACCACAGGGAGGCGCCATCAGCGGCAGCTCTACCGTCGTGCAGCTGGATGCCTGGAATTGGGAAGATGCCGCATACAAAATGGATGGAGCTATCCATCTGAACATGCCGTCCTTTATCGTACGCCCCCGCCGGTTTGGCGGCAGACGCTTTGGACCCGAGCCGCCCTCCGACCCCATCAGGGAGGCTCTTGCAAAAGTGGAAGAGATCAAACGGTTCTTCCGGGAAGCGAAAGGCTATCTGGAGACTTCGCCTCATAAGGAGACGAACCTGAAGTTCGAGGCGGTGAAAGGGTTGTTCTCCAAACAGCAGAAACTGTTTGTCCATGGCGACCAGGTGAAACAAATGCTGATAGCCGTAGACTTTGCCAAAGAGTTTGGATTCGATGTAGTGATCGTGGGCGGCAGCGAGAGCTGGCTGATCGCCCCTTTGCTAAAGGCGAATAATATCGCGGTGATCCTGCAGCAGGAACATGCGCTCCCTACGACAGAGGATGACGATGTTGACCAGCCTTACAAGACCCCTGCGGAATTACAGAAAGCAGGTGTTCTTTTTGCGCTGAACGACGACCACGACGAGTCGCGCTATCGCAACCTGATGTTCAACGCCGGTACGGCTGCCGCCTATGGCCTTACAAAGGAACAGGCGTTGCAGGCCATCACATTGAATACGGCAAAAATTCTGGGTATTGACGACCGTACGGGTTCGCTGGAGACGGGAAAAGATGCAAATATCGTCATCAGCGGAGGAGATATCCTGGATATGCGGAGCAGCATCGTGGAACATGCCTTTATCAAGGGCAGGGAGGTCAATCTGGACAACAAGCAGACCCAGCTATATCGTCGTTATATGTACAAATACGGCTTGACGCCGGCACCGGCGCCGTAAGAAGATACACTGTTAAAAAGCCGGTCCGCAAAAGGACCGGCTTTACACTCGAATAATGACAGTGAAACAAAACTATTTGTTGGGGCTCAATGCCTGTTTGATCCGTTCAGCTACGTCCTGCAGATGATATTTGCTCAGCTTATCGGCCGTACGGGGGACGGCTGCTAAAATTTCCGAACGAAGCTCGACCAGCTGCGCACGTGCGATGGACGGTACGTCGGTGTTCTTGATGTTGCCGGTGAACAGGACGGCAAGCCGTCTTGGCACGTTGGCAGGTACGGCCATGGGGGGCGGCGGATTGATGAGGGCGATCAGCGCATCTACATACGCCTTTTGCAGGTTGCGGCGGAACATATCGATGGTGGCGCCCGTGTTCAGCTCAGACCAGATACTCTTCTTTGCATCCGCCAGCAGCTCATCAGGACCATATACATTGGCTGCGCCATATCTTCCGGCGCATACCGACATCCGGAAAAGCCTCCCGCCTGACAAAAGGCTGCTGAGCACGCTGGTCTGCACATTACCCATTGTTTCGGTGGCGGCAGGATTGCTGAATTTGTTCAGGATATCCTTGTTCAACAGCCAGGTGGGAGTCGTGAACAATTGTTTGCTGAGAAAATCCACCGCCTCTTTTTGTATGGCCTTGGGGGTGGGCTCATAAACGTCACCCGGCTGCTCGATGCTCTTAAAGGTCTCATAGATCCCTCCCACGTTCTTCACCACATGTCCCATATAACGGTTGAATTGCCCCACCAGTTGCCCGTACATCTCTTCGAGGTTGTCATATTGATCCGCCTCTTCCTTTGTCCATTCCGGCAGCGAGGGCAGGATGCGTTTGAGGTTTTTGATACCATATTCGCTTGCCTTCATGCTGTTGTCGCCCAGGTCTTCCGTTTGTGCCCGGGGGTCGAAATTAAAGCCTTCTCCTCCAAACCAGAGACGGGGATTCGCCTTCAGGCTGTCGATGACCCATTTGTTGAGTATCTTCTTATCCTCCTCTTCATTTTTGGTGCCGGAAATGCCTTTATAACCCCAGAGGATGGCCCATTTGTCATAGTCGCCGATGCGTGGGTACAGACCACGGGGAGAAATGTTGTCCTCGGGCTGCGCCACGTAGTTGAAACGGGCATAGTCCATGATGCTGGCGGTATGGCCATTGGCTTCCACCCAGGCTTTGTCACGTAATTTTTCGACAGGGGTCTTGCTGCTGCTGCCCATATTGTGACGAAGACCTAACGTGTGCCCCACTTCATGGGAAGATACGAACCGGATGAGGTCGCCCATCAGCGCATCGTCGAATTTCATCTTCCGCGCCCTTGGGTCGGACATGGAAGCCTGGATAAAATACCAGTCGTGTACCAGCTTCATCACATTGTGATACCAGCCGACGTGGCTTTCCAGGATCTCGCCGCTGCGGGGGTCGGCTATATTCGGTCCATAAGCGTTCTCGATGTCCGAGGCGAAATACCGGATCACAGAGAAGCGGGCGTCTTCCAGGCTCATGGTGCTGTCGTGCTCAGGCCATTCCTTGCCGACAATGGCATTCTTAAATCCTGCTTTTTCAAAGGCCGCCTGCCAGTCGTTGATGCCCGCGATGAGATAGGGCCTCCATTGTTTCGGTGTGGCAGGATCGATGTAATATACAATCTGTTTTTTGGGCTCTACCAGCTCTCCTCTTTTCCATTTTTCGATGT
>DASZVM010000404.1:0-3056 GCA_035547295.1 Puia sp.
TCAACAGCGATAACCAGCCTCTCTTTGTCATCGACGGCGTACCCGTAAAAAATACCCTCAGCAATATCGGCACCAACAATGGCAGCAATAATGACGTGGACTACGGGAATGCCATCTCCGACCTCAATCCCAATGACATAGAAAGCGTCTCCATCCTGAAAGGTCCCAGCGCGGCAGCGCTTTACGGTTCACGTGCCGGCAATGGGGTCGTGATCATCACCACCAAGTCAGGCAAGAAGTCGAAAGGCCTGGGCATGACCTTCAGCTCGAGCAACGAGTTCGCCATCCCTTATAAATACCTGCCAACCAACCAGAGCTACACCATCGGCTACCACCCCTATGACACTCCCAACGGCTTTAACAGCCTCAATGGCGTGATGGTCGACCTGGCAGGTACGGATACCTACCGTTTTGGAACGCCCCTGAACAAGGGTATCAAAGCCATTCAATGGAACAGCAAGCAGGATGACCAGGGTAATTACATCCCCCAGGAAATGGTCAGCCATAATAACCTGAAGAACTTTGTACAAACAGGCCTCATGACCGTCAATAGCCTGTCCATCGAGAACGCCACCGACAAGGACAATTACCGGCTGTCCTATACCAATACCTCCAACAAAGGCATTATCCCCACCTCAGGGCTTCTCCGTCACAACCTAGCCCTGAACATCGAGCATAAAGTAGATCAGAATTTAAAAATATCCTCCTCCATCAACTATGCACGCTCAGGGTCCGACAATATCGTAGCGGGCAATAATGGCGGCGTTCTGCAGAATGTGGTCTATCTTTCACCCAGCGTGGACATACGCGATATGAAGGATTACTGGCTCACACCGGGCATCCAGCAACGAAAAGTGCTGCCGCCCGTCGGCACCGACCAGGACCCCGACCTCAAGGACCCGGCCACGGATGGGGACAACAACCCCTGGTTCACCCTCCACCAGGTGAAAAACTCATTCCTGCGCAACAGGCTCTTTGGCAATGTAAAAGCGACCTATCAATTCTCGCCGCACTTTTCTCTCTTCCTCCGCTATTCCCAGGACCTGTATTCCGAAGACAGGGAGACAAAGATCTCGAAGAGCTATACGTCCGAAAGGAACGGATTTTACAACCGCACCAATCTTTACAACACGGAAAGCAACACGGACCTCCTGGCCACGTATCACAAGACGTTTGGGGATTTTGATCTCACTGCTTCCGCCGGCGGCAACTACCAGTATGTCTACAGCTCGCTGCTGCAATCCTATTCGAATTCCGGCGGCGGTATCATTGCCCCCGAGCTGTTCAACCTCTCGAATATCTCCCAGGCCAATATAAGGGCTGCCTCCAATTACAGCAAGAAAGCGATCTATAGCGTCTATGCCACCACCTCCCTGGGATATAAGGACATGGCCTACCTGGACCTCACAGCCAGGACAGATAAGTCCAGCACCCTCCCGGAAAATGAGAACACCTATTTCTATCCCTCCGCATCGTTGAGCGTGCTGCTGAATAAATTCATCCACTTCCCCCAGGCAGTAGATATGGTCAAGGTGCGGGGCGGCTGGGCCCAGGTGGGTAAGGACACAGATCCCTATAACCTTTATGGCACCATCGGCATCGGCAGCTTTGGCGGCATTACCACGGAAAGCACTTCTCCCAATCTGAAAAATCCCGGTCTGAAACCCGAACAGGCCATCTCCACCGAATTGGGTCTTGAAGTCAATGCGTTCAAGAACCGCCTGCGTTTTGAAGGCACCGTCTACCGCAACGATAACAAAAACCAGGTGCTGTCCATCAGCACGCCTTCCTCCTCCGGCTATACCGGCCGCCAGATCAATGCAGGTCTTGTACGCAGCGAAGGACTTGAGCTGCAGCTGGGAGGCACCATCATCTCCACCAGGGACTGGACCTGGAACCTCAGCGTCAATTACACAAAGAACAATACGTATATCCTTTCGCTGGCGAACGGCGTCCCCTACTTCTCCTTCTGGCAGGACGGCAACAGCGGCAGCTGGACCTATGCCAAAGGACAGCCCATTCCCAATGCCTTCCATTCGGATGGATCGCCCGTCATCAGCGACGGCAAGATCGGCCAGCTCTGGGATAACCAGGTGGCGACGGTCACGGATAAGGGCTCGCCTTACTATGGCTGGCCCCTCCTGGGTAACGACGATGGACAATATCAAAAGCTGAGCAACGGCGATTTTGCGCACAAGGAAGTGGTCGGCAATTTCAACCCCAAGCTTCTCATGGGCTTTCAGACCTCCGTATCCTGGAAGATGCTGACGCTGACGGCCAGCGTGGACATGCGGCTGGGCGGCACCTTCTTCTCACAGACCTACCGCTATCTGCAGTCCGACGCGGCGATGGCCCGCCAGGAGAATATGGGCATTCCCATCCCCGAAGCCAATAAGGGCAATATCCCTGCTTATCTGAAATCCAACCCTGATAAATTCATCAAGTTCCAAGGCTTGCAGCTGTTCAAGATGGTGGGAGGGCCTACCGCTGCGACAGGCGGCTTACCTTATACCGATAACGGCATCACCTTTAACGACGGCGCCTTCTTCCCGGGTGTATACGAAGACGGCAGCGGGGGTTATGTCGAGAACCTGGGCGACCCGGCCACTACCAAGCTGGACTTTTATGAGGATGCCACTACGGCAGGCTGGAACTTTGCCCGTATGAGCATGTTCGATGCCTCTTATATCAAGCTCCGGGAGATCACGCTCAATGCCGAGCTGCCCAGGTCCTGGGCCACTGCCCTGAAGCTCCAGGGGATCTCCGTGGGCATCTATAGCCGGAACCTCATCCTCTGGACAAAGGCCAAGGCAGGCATCGACCCCGAGCTGGCCTTCCAGTTCCAGACCTCTCCTCAGAGCAACGGGTCACAGTTCAGGCAAGGTATCGAAAGATATAACGTCAATCCCTGGACCATACCCCTGGGTGTCAAGCTGAATGTCCGCTTTTAATCCAACAACCTCCGTTAAATCAAAAATTACGACAATGAACAGCAAAGTAAAAATATACAGGACGGCAGGCGTCTTTCTCCTGATCCTATTGTCCGCCGGAGCATG
>DASZVM010000405.1:0-4169 GCA_035547295.1 Puia sp.
GGCCGTCCACGGGATCTTTTAACGAGAGTGTACCCTGATGCAGCTCTGCCAGCGAGCGGGAGAGGGGCAGCCCGATGCCCGTACCGGCATATTTCTCCGTGCCTTTCAGCCGGAAGAAGGGTTCGAAGATCCTTTCTTTCATATCGGCGGGGATCAAAAATCCGTCGTTCCTGCATTCTACCTGGAATTGTTCATCATCGCTGTTGAAGGGCAGCAGCCGGATGCTGATGGTACCGCCGGCGTATTTGACGGCATTGTTGAGCAGGTTACCGAGTATCTTCCGGAGCGCTTCCGGATCAACATAGGCCAGCAGGGTGACCCGGGGCATCTCCAGCTTAAAGGCGAGCTTTTTTTCTTCGGCAAAGGGTTTGTAAGTGGCGAAGGTCTCTCTCAGCAGCTCGTTTATGTCCGTCCTGACAAAGTTGAGGGTGTAGTTGTTGGCTTCTGCCTTTCGGAAGTCCAGCAGCTGATCTGTAAGCTGGATGAGCCTGTTTGTGTTTTTATCGATCATGGCAAGATGCTCGGTTAGGGTGGAATCCGTATAGGGTTGTCTCAGTAATTTTTCCACAGGTAGTTTTATCAGTGTCAGCGGCGTTCTTATCTCATGTGTGATATTGGTAAAGAATTCGATCTTGGCATTGTAAATTTCGCGTTCTTTTTCAATTTCCAGGGTTTTTATTTTTCGCTGGTTCTTCTCCCTCAGGGCTATATAATAGTACCGGAGGATGACAAACCCGATGGCAAGGGCGGTCAGGATATAGAGGGCGTAGGCCCAGGGCCGTGCCCAGAGGGGCGGTAAAACGTGTATGGCCAGGGTGGTCTCTTTATCATTCCATACTTCTCCGGCGGATGATCCTTTTACTTTAAAAACATAATCACCGGGCGGCAGCTTGGTGTAATATATCTTTCGGTTGTTATTGAGATGCACCCAGTCCTTATCGAGGCCTTCCATTTTATAGAGGTACTCATTGATGGCGGGCATGGTATAGCTAAGGGCGGCCACCTGGAGGCTGATGGTCGAGCTGTCGTAGGGAAGGGTAATGGAGGAAGTGTAAGGCAGCGCCTGTGGCAGGCGTGATCCATGGACGCCTATCCTCAGGTCGCCATTATTCACCTGCAGGCTGGTGATGTCGACGGGCGGCACGAAGGTGTTCGGGACAATAGAGGAGGGGATAAAGCTGATCATGCCTTTTACGGTGCCGAAGAAGAGCCTGCCGTCCTTGTCCCTGAATGCGGAGTTGTAATTGAATTGATCGCTTAACAGACCGTGATCGGTGGTGTAGGTCCTGGATGTCTTTTTATCCAGATCGAGACTGACGAGACCTTTGGATGTGGAGACCCAGATCATGCCTTGACTGTCTTCCAGCACCTTGAAGACCTGGTTGCCCCTGAGGGCAGGCTCTTGTGTGCAGCGCACGATGGTGTGCGATGCGTGATCATACCTGCAAAGGCCGCTTTCCGTACAGATCCAGATATTATGCCGGCTGTCTTCGTAGAGGTTGTTGACATAATTGTCGGAGAGGGAGCTGGTGTCTTTTGGATCGTATTGTAAGCAGCCTTTCCGGCCCGTGACGGGGTTATTGAACCAGACACCGTTGCCATAGCTGCCTACCCACAGGGTCCCTTCGATATCTTCATGGATGGATTGCGCCTGCCGGTGGAAGTAGGGCAATACTTCGAAGGTCTCTTTTTCCGATTGGTATTTGTATAGTCCGTCCCAGGTGCCGATGAGGATCTCTCCTTTTGGGGTTTTGCAGATGGTGACAATGAAATTACCGCCCAGCGAGCCGGGGCGGCCGTCCTTTTCAAAATGTTTTATCACTTTTCCCGTCCGGAGGTCCATCAGGTCGATGCCATGTTCATAGGTGCCGATCCAGAGGGTGTCCCCGTCTGCCAGCAGACCGTGGATATTCTGATAAGAAATATCGCCTTTGTTTTTCCCGGGCATGAAATGGGTGATCTTCCCTGTCCGTCTATCCAGCTTATTGAGCCCTCCGTCCTCCGTGCCTACCCATAAGTTATCGTATTTATCGGCACATATCTCGTGGACGAGGTTGCCGCTGAGGCTGCCTGTCCCCGGTAGGGGGAAATACTTCCGGAACTGGTTCAGCCTGCCTGAATAATAGTTGACGCCGCCGAAGAAAGTGCCTACCCAGGTGTTGCCTTCTTTGTCCTTGCAGAAGTCGGTGATCACATTGTCATTGATGGAGTAAGGGTTGGCGTATTGTTTCTGGATCAGTTGCGCATCGCCGGCGGAGAGGTCGAGGATGTATAACCCGTTCTCTGTGCCGAACCAGAACTGACCGGGCGACTGCCGGATGATCTTATGTACCTGGATATGGTTAGCCCAGGCATGTCCTTCGAACACGTTGCGGCAGCGGCCGGTGGTTGTATTAAAAAGAAGCACCTGCTGAAGGGTGGCGATGAGCACCGTGGTATCTGTCACGGGATACAGGGTCTGGATAAAGACAGGACTTTTCAGCAGTGCGGCGATGTCATAGTCTGTGAACTTGTCTGTGGCGGGATCATAGCGTTTTGCCAGGCCGGAAAGGGTAGCGCACCAGATGGCGCCGTTGTCACCCGCGCCAATCGCTACCGTGCGGGACCCCGGCTGGTCATAGGTATGCAGGGTGCCGGAAGAAGTATTATATCTATAGAGTGTGTTGTCCGAGACCATCCAGATATTGTCATGCCCATCGCCGGCGACAAAACGTGCCTCGGCTTGGGGGATGCCGGGGAACCGCGAGAACTTTTCATGGATCGGGTCATAAAGATAGATGCCTTCGTGGGTGCCTACCCAGAGATGCTGCTGTCTATCTTCTGTAAGACAGAGGATGGAATTGCTTCCGATGCTGCCGGGGTCGTGCGGATCATTGCGGAACTGCCGGAAACCAGCGCCGTCAAAGCGGTTGAGCCCGTTGCGGGTGCCGAACCACATAAACCCTTTTGTATCCTGCGCAATGCAGGTGATGGTATTGCTGGAGATACCGTCCCCCACCTGGTAATTACGGAAATAGTAGGGTTGGGCCAGCAGGAGCCGCCCTGCGAAAAGGAGCCATAATATGCATAAACATCTCTTCATCGATGATTAAAAGTAAAGAAATGGGTTTGTAATACGGACAGGAAGATTGGTACGGTTTGATAATAAGTTGGAACGTATGGGAAACTCTATTCGATGAATATCCCGTTATTTTACACACCAAAACGATTGCACAATGACATGCTTACGACATTCTGTGTTCTTCATGGTCCTTTTGATGCTGCTGACGCCCTGTCTGCTATGGGCGCAGACCCGGAAAGTCTCCGGCAGGGTATTGTCCGGCGGGGACGGGTCTCCCCTGGAGGATGTTACCATCCAGGTAAAAGGCAGCATACATAATTCTACGCTCACTAATGCGTCCGGGATCTTCTCTCTTTCCATTGCTTTTCAGGATACGTTGCTCGTATCCTACGCGGGTTATGAATCCGCCGTCATCAGACCTGGCGGACGGGACAGTGTGGAAATTGTCCTGGCGCCGTCCGGCGGCAAGCTGCAGAATGTAGTGGTTGTCGGTTATGGTACGGTGAAGAAAAAGGACCTTACCGGCTCCGTTGCCTCTGTCGACACGAAGGATATTGCTTCGTTGCCTGTGGCTAACGTGGGTGATGCGATGGAGGGGAAGGCGGCCGGGGTCCAGGTGATCTCTTCCGGCGCGCCCGGCAGCAATGTCACTTTCAGGATCCGGGGTACCGGGACGATCAATGATGCAAGTCCCCTGGTGGTGATCGACGGCGTACCGACGGATGCACCGCTGAACAATCTCGATCCAAACGATATCGCTTCGCTGGATATATTGAAGGACGCTTCTGCCGCGGCCATCTATGGATCACGGGGCGCCAACGGCGTTATACTGGTGACTACCAAAAAAGGGACTAATGGCAAAGGGCATTTATCCTTTAACTATTATACGGCCTGGCAGCATGCGGCAAAAACGGTGAAGATGCTGAATGCCGCGCAATTTGCCGCGTTGAATAACGAGATGCTCACGGCCGGGAATCAGACGGTAAACCCTGCATACGCTCATCCTGATTCGCTGGGTGCGGGTACAGACTGGCTGGGCGCGCTTTTCAGAACGGCGCCCATGCAGCATTTTTCGCTGTCTTATTCCGGAGGGTCGGATAAGTACAAT
>DASZVM010000406.1:0-5134 GCA_035547295.1 Puia sp.
GCCGACAAACTATATTGAAGAGAAAGACAGGCCAGGTCGCCGACGCTCGGGTCCATTTTTGGAAAGGTAAGGCTTGCGCTGGATGCGTTAGTAGGGCTAAGCGAAAGCGTATTGGTAATGGGAGTGGCGGCAGATCCGTCAGCACAGTTGCATTGGGCCGCAAGGAAATGGGGAAAACTTACAATGCCTATACAGACAGTAAGCGCATGGGTAAACACACGTTTCATAAGCACGGATTTTCGTGAGGAATCGGATTAATTATTAATTACATAGGTACAAGAATGAGGCCAAAGCGGTTCTTGGGGACCCGGCTGCACCGTAAAAACCACATTTTAAGCAATAGAATAAACTATAAAATATTGATAGTCAAGTGAATTATTTTGCGCTTTTTTATGCACATTGCAGCACCGCAGGTCCGGATCGTACATTTACCTTTGCCTTATGCGAATTCTTTTAGATTGCAGACCTCTTCAGGAGGCGGGGGTTGACAATGAAAGGACCCGGTTCATCCTTTCCTGTGTGGCCGGGCTTACGGCTTATCAGGGGGTGGAATGGTTATTCCTGTTGAGCGGGAAGGGGGTAGAGCTCCCTTTGCCGGGAGGAGAAAGGATAGTGGCCCGGAGATCTTTCCGGCTGATAAGCGGGATCGTACGGAAGTATAAAGCTGACCTGGTCATGTTGACGGATGGGCGGAATGTGCGGTCGCGGGCGCCTCAATGTCGCTGGGTGCGGGGTAGTGCCTCGCTTCGTTTGTCTTCCGGGGACGTTGTGAAAGTGCCCCTGGCGGCTGAAGAGGGCATGGAGGTACTGGCCGCGGATGAGCGGGAAAGAATAAAAGGTGCGATTGCGGAAGGAAAAGAGTATTTTCTTTCGGATATCACCGGAGTCGATGATCCATCCGTGATAGGTCTGCTAAAAGCTTTTTCTTTGTTCAAAAAGCGGCAGCTGTCGAATATGAAGCTGGTGCTCCTGGGAAGGCCCCATCCTGGTGTCATTGAAAAGCTGGACTCCTATAAGTATCGTCAGGATGTATGTCTGGATCCGGGGTTGGGAAGAGGTGAGGTAACGGGAGGGGCATATGGGGTTGTGCATCTGGAGGGACGGGACAGGCTTGGTTTGGATATGCTGAATGCCTGGAAGGTGCATGTGCCTGTCATTACTACCGGGACGGAGGGGGGTGAGGCTGTTCTTTCCGTGGCTGCGGGTGATCCGGTGCGGCTGGCGGATGGTCTGAAATCGCTTTATAAGGATGAGGGTTTTCGTGGGGAGCTGATCGGGAGGGCCGCTGTCCGGGTAGCTGACCCCGATCTGCGGCAGGGGGTGGCTATGATTTGGGAGGCAATCGGAAGAAACCAGTAACTTGCGGCTTGCTAATATCTTTTTATGGGAAAATCTTCAATCAATATCGATGTAATACTGGATGCGAACAGGGTACCTGAGCAGATCAGCTGGAGCGCCACGGATACGACTGCCGAATCGGCCCGTAAGGCAAAGGCGATGATGCTGGCCTTTTGGGATGGCGCTGAAAAGACGGCTCTCCGCATCGATCTATGGACCAATGACATGATGGTGGACGAGATGGCGGATTTTTTCTATCAGACCTTTATGACCATGGCTGAGACCTACCAGCGGGCTACCCAGGACCAGGGCCTGACAAATGATATGAAACAGTTTGCAAAGGATTTTTATAATAAATTCAGGCAGCAGCAATTAAAGAGCAATAAAGCCTAATAAAGATCGATTAACAGCTAAAATTTCTTTGGCATGAGTTTAGAACAAAAAGTAATGGCATCGCTGAAGACGGCGATGCTTGCAAAGAATGAAGGGGCTCTGCGTGGCCTGCGCGCCATCAAGGCCGCCATCATTCTTGCTAAAACATCCGAAGGGGCGGGAGGGGAGCTGAAAGAGGAGGATGAGACCAAGCTTCTCCAGAAACTGATCAAACAGCGGAAGGATTCCCTGGAGATCTACCAGCAGCAGAAAAGGGCTGATCTGGCTCAGAAGGAGCAGGAGGAGATTGCGGTTATAGAGGAATTCCTGCCCAGGCAGCTGAGCCCTGAGGAGCTGAAAGCGGCTTTGTCGAAGATCATTGCCGAGACGGGAGCCTCCTCCCCTGCCGATATGGGGAAGGTGATGGGCGCAGCGACCAAGCAGCTGGCCGGCCAGGCGGACGGCAAGTCTATCAGCGCCGCGGTGAAAGAACTGTTATCAAAATGATATGTGGATCGATGTCCTGTTCCTGATCCTTTTGTTATGGGCTGTGTTCAAAGGATTGCGGCAGGGTTTGATCATTGCCGTCGTCTCGGCACTGGCTTTTATCATAGGCGTGGCCGCTGCGGTGAAGCTGTCGGCCTCTTTAGCGGGTTATTTGAAAGTGCATACCTCCCTGTCGAGCCGCTGGCTGCCCGTGCTGGCCTTTATACTGGTATTCCTGGCCGTTGTATTGCTGGTAAGGTGGGTGGGACGGCTGATGGAGGCGGCGGCAGCGCTCACGATGATGAGCTGGTTGAACAAGCTGGGAGGTATCCTGTTATATGCGGCAGTATATACGATCATCTTAAGCGTACTATTGTTCTATGCCGTCCAGCTCCGGCTGATAGCCGGCGGCACCCTGTCCTCTTCGATAAGTTACCCTTTTGTCCGGCCCTGGGGACCGGTGGTGATCGATGGATTCGGCAGCTTTATCCCCTTCTTTAAGGGTATGTTCACGCAGTTGGAGGATTTTTTCGGCCGTCTTAACAGCAGTCTACAATAAAGGTAGACTGTTGAGCGCCCGGAGGGGATTCCCGTTGTGGGAAGTGGGGAAAAAGCGGGGAGGCGGCTATTTTAGGTGGAGAGGTATTTTTTTGCGGTAAATTGCTATTTTTACGATTAATTACCGGGATAGAATTAAATAGCTGATGGAATACGAAATCAAACAAGAAGAAAAGTTCAGATTCATCGAGGAAGGGGAGGGCGAACCGCTGTTGTTATTACACGGTCTGTTCGGCGCGTTGAGCAATTTCACCGGCCAGATCAATTATTTCCGTACGCAGTACAAGGTCGTGGTTCCGCTGCTGCCCTTGCTGGACCTGGATATTCTGCATACTACGGTAGGCGGTTTGGAGAAGTGGGTCCATAAATTTATCGAGCTCCGTGATTATAAGGATATCAACCTTTTGGGTAATTCCCTGGGGGGGCATGTGGCATTGATGTATGTCCTTCGTCACCCTGAAAGGATCAAATCCCTTACGCTGACGGGCAGTTCCGGTCTTTTTGAGAACGGTATGGGGGACACCTACCCGAAGCGGGGGGATTATGAGTATATCCGGAAAAAGACCGAATTAACCTTTTATGATCCTAAGATGGCCACCAAGGAGCTGGTGGATGAGCTGTATGAGACGGTGAATGTACGGCTGAAAGCCATTAAGATCATTGCGCTGGCCAAGAGCGCTATCCGGAATAACCTGGGGGATGAAGTGAGCCAGATCAAGCAGCCGACCTTGCTTGTCTGGGGGAACAACGACAATATCACCCCGCCGTTTGTCGGTAAGGAGTTCCATAGGCTGATATCGAACAGTGAGCTGCACTTTATAGATCTGTGCGGTCATGCTCCTATGATGGAAAGACCGGAGGAGTTCAATGGGATACTTCATAAATTTTTGCGAAAATTGAACGAGCCCGCAGCGGTGGCCTGATTTAATAAGTCTTAGTATAGAGGGATTCTTTACTTTTATAACAACAATTACGTTTCCCCGTGTTAAACAAAGAGATCATATCAGCCTCTATCCCATCCTTGCACCTGAATGACCCGGTGTCCCAGGCTTTGGATCTGATGGCGGATTTTCATGTCACCCACCTGCCTGTCGTCGTAGAAGATAAGCTGGCCGGATTGGTGAGTGAGGATGCTCTTTTGAATGTCGAGGACGATTCCATCCGGCTTTCCCAGCTGCAGGCAAGCTTTTCCAAGACGGCGGCCCATGCGGATGCTTTCTTTTTCGAGGCGGTGCAAATGGTAAATGAATCAGCCCTGACGGTGGTCCCGGTGATTGCGGGCGAATCGGAATATATCGGGTCTATTACTGCTACGGACCTGCTGAGACAGCTGGGCCGGGCCAGCGGCGTAAGCGATAACGGCGGTATCATCGTGCTGGAAATGGAAAAAGTGAGCTTTTCTTTTTCCGAGATCAGCAAGCTGGTGGAAACGAATGACGCCCAGATCACACAATTGAACACCTATCCGGATGCCTCCTCCGGGAGTTTTTATATTATCTTACGGATCAACAAGCTTGAGATCTCCGATATTATCGCCACGTTCCAGCGATATGAATACCAGGTTAAGTACTATTTCGGCGAAGAGCTGTACGAGAATGAATTGCGCAGCAATTACGACCACCTGATGAATTACCTGAATATATAGTATTTGAAGAAGGACCGTACACATATTTGGATGATCCCTGTCCTTCTGCTCTTTTATTCCTATTCCTCCGCCCAGCCTGATCCCGCGGCCACAGATACTGCTCATCCGTATAGAATAGGGAAGATCGTTATTTCCGGCAATAAAAAGACAAAGAACTATATCATCGAAAGAGAGCTGTCTTTCAAGACAGGCGATTCCGTCAGTCTGCGCGATCTTGTCCTTGCCTTCCAGACAGCGCATGACCGGCTGATAAATACTCATTTGTTCAATGACGTGGTGATCTATCTCAGGGAATTCCGGGGTTATGAGGCGGATGTGGCAATAGACGTGAAAGAGCGATGGTACATCTTTCCCGTACCTTATTTCAGACCGGTGGACCGTAATCTTTCGGCCTGGGCGGCCCGTCATTATAACCTCAACCGGGTGAATTATGGGGCAAAATTCACTCATTTCAATTTTACGGGAAGGAACGATCAATTGACGGCCTGGCTGATCACGGGCTATGCCCGGCAGTTTGAATTGTATTACAACCAGCCTTATGCGGACAAAACGCTAAAGCATGGTTTTGGGGGCGGGTTTACCTATGCGCAGATGAAGGAGGTGGATGCGTTGACCCTCCACAACCAGCAGAACTTTATCAACTCGGATACCATTTCCTATGCGGGGAAATATCTCAGCGAAACATTCTCTGCCTCCGTGCGGTATTTCTACCGGCCGGGGCTGAAGGTGAGGCAT
>DASZVM010000407.1:0-3686 GCA_035547295.1 Puia sp.
ATTGCGCACGCCGGGAAAGGTCGCCGATAGAGAAGCCCGGCTCCGTCAGCGAATAGCTATTTGTCGCAAATACGGCCTGCGCACTATCTTTCATTTCGGTGCGCCCTGCGTGTTGTATCCTGCAAAGGAACCGCTGGATCAGTGTATATCGGATGAAGCCACGGTAGCGCGTTATGTTGCGCTGATCAAAAATTTTCATGCCCGATACCCCGGCGTGGATGATCTGCTTTGCTATACTTATGACCAGAATGCCTGGTTGTGCAGTGAGTTTGGCCCCTGTCCCCGCTGTCATGGAGTGCCGTTGCCGCAGCGGGTGGCGAAGTTTGTCAACACGCTGGCGCGTACCTGGCATTCGCTGAACCCTCAGGGGATACTCTGGTGGGAGCCATGGGAGCTGTCCGCGGGTGAAACGTATAAGGCCGTGGACCTTTTGGACAGTACTTGCACTGGTCTATCCATTCATTCCGATATTGCGGAGGTACAGATCGCCTTGCCGGCGGACAGATGGTTCAGGAACATCGTTGCACAGGCAAAAGAAAGGAAGATACCTGTGATAGGGGAAGTATGGATGGGAGGACCTACGGAGGAAGTGGAGCCGTATCTGCATATTGCCGCTCCGTTGGCGACCTTGCGCGCTTTGCGTGCCGTCAACAGTGTGAAGGGGCTGGACGGTGTCAAGGAATATTATGGGAATGTCCCCGATAAGGAAGACCCGAACTTACGGATGACAGCTATTTTTTTCCACCGGCCGGGCATTGGAGATGAAGAAGCATTGGCTGAATTGGCAAAGCCATATGGTCCCGCGGCAAAGGGGGCGGCAGAATATTGGAGACTTTCTTCGGATGCCATCGCCTTATATCCCTGGGATGTCTCCTGGCTGGCGCGGGAAGTTGGTCGCAGCGATCCTGCCCATCTATTGACCGCGGCTGTATTGAAAGGAGCGAGCTGGCAGACGCCGTCCTGGCAGTCGACAAGGAGGACTGCCTTTATGCGGACGGACGATACGGCGCAGCCGAATTGCTGGATGCGGGAGGACATCCAGATGCGGTGCGAGCAGGCGGCTTTAAAAATGCAGGACGCTATAAATACCGCCAATGCTGTCCGGAACAATATACCCGCCTCCCTCAAGCCGGTGTTTATAAAAAGCATCGAAGAAATGGATGGCATAAGAAGAAGGACGCTGGCCTACGCATACCATCTGCGGGAAACCAACCTGGCCGAGGTTGTAAGGAGCGGGAAGCTTCGTGAGGAGCATGTGGAAGAGATGAGGGGCTTATTGGAAAAAGATCGGGAGAACCAGGGCGGAAGCGCAGCCATCGATGAGGCATTGAGACTGCTGGAGCAGGACAGGAATAAATTTTTTGCCACCTACTTTTTGCCATCGCCTCCTTCCGGAAAGAAGGAGCAATGGACCATCACATCGCAGTAGTGGACGCAATGTCTTATATTGCGGCATGCGTGTACTCATTTTTTCACTTCTGATAAGCTGTTCTTCACTGACAGTAGGCGCACAGAACCAAAGCATAAAAAACTTCGACGCCGGTTGGAAATTCTTTTTGGGCGACGTCCCCCAAGCCGGCAATCCGGATTATAATGATACATCCTGGCGAAACCTGGACCTTCCCCACGATTGGAGCATCGAGGGGACGTTCAGCAGGGACAATCCCACCGGTCAGCAGGAAGGCGGCTTGCCCGCGGGCATCGGCTGGTACAGAAAACATTTTTCAGCACCGCATACTCCCCGCACCTACATCGACTTCGATGGCGTCTACCGCGACAGCGAGGTTTGGATCAATGGACATTACCTGGGACGGCGTCCCAACGGCTATATTTCTTTCCGATACGAGCTGACACCCTATCTTCAAAAGGATGGGGATAATGTCATTGCCGTACGGGTGGATAATTCCAGGCAGCCCAATTCACGCTGGTATACCGGATCGGGCATTTACAGACACGTATGGCTGGCGACCACCGGCGAAGTGGCAGTGGATCATTGGGGGATATTTGTCACGACCCCTGAAGTAAATGCACAGCACGCCAGAGTACATGTAGAGACAGCTGTCCATGGTGAAGGTAAAGTACAAACAGCATTATATGACAGCAACGGCCAACAAATCTCGATAACATCGGGCCGCGACCTCTGGGTAGATCATCCCCATTTGTGGAGCCCGGACCATCCTTATTGCTATACCCTCAAAACGACCATACTCCAAAACGGGCGGACCGTATATACCACAACAACCACCATCGGCATCCGTTATTTTTCATTCGATGCGGCCAAAGGCTTTATACTGAACGGCCTCCCCACAAAGATAAAAGGCGTATGCCTCCATCATGATCTGGGTGCATTGGGTGCAGCCATTAACACCCGCGCCATCGAACGACAGCTGCAGTTATTGAAAGCGATGGGATGCAACGGCATCCGTACCTCCCATAACCCGCCGGCGCCGGAGCTGCTGGACCTGTGTGACAGGATGGGTTTTATCGTCATGGACGAGGCCTTTGACATGTGGAAGAAGAAAAAGAACAAATATGATTATTCGCAGGATTTTTCCGAATGGTCCATCCGTGACCTGCAGGACCAGGTGCGGAGGGACAGGAACCATCCTTCCATATTCATATGGAGCATTGGTAATGAGATCAGGGAACAATTCGACACCAGCGGGATCCGTATTGCCCGGGAGCTCGCAGCCTGTGTAAGAACGCTCGATACGACACGGCCCATCACCTCAGCATTGACGGAGACAGACACGTCAAAGAATTTCATCTACCGCAGTGGGGCGCTGGACCTTATAGGATTGAACTATAATCATGATAAATATGCATCCGTGCCTCAGCGGTACCCGGGACATCCTTTTATCGCCAGCGAGACGATGTCTGCCCTTGCTACGCGGGGGCATTATGATATGCCTTCGGATAGTATCCGAAGGTGGCCTTCAGCGGCAAAGGCGCTGCTGAAAGGCGCCAATCCGGATTTCACCGTCTCCGCGTACGACAATGTATCCGCGTATTGGGGATCCACGCATGAGGAGACATGGAAAGTGGTAAAAAGGCTGCCATGGGTATCGGGACTATATGTCTGGACAGGGTTTGATTATCTGGGAGAGCCTACGCCTTATCCCTGGCCCGCGAGGAGTTCCTATTTTGGCATCATCGATCTGGCGGGCTTTCCCAAGGATGTTTATTATATGTACCAGAGCGAGTGGACGGACAAGCCTGTACTGCATATATTTCCCCATTGGAACTGGACGAAGGGTCAGCTGGTGGATGTGTGGGCGTATTATTCACAGGCGGATGAGGTGGAGCTGTATTTGAATGGCCGGAGCCTGGGAATACAGAGGAAGAAGGGTGATGATCTGCATGTGCAGTGGCGGGTGGCGTGGGAGCCGGGGGAACTAAAGGCGGTATCCCGTCTTAAGGGGAAGGTGGTATTGATCCGCACAGTTGCAACAGCAGGACGTGCCGCAAAAATAGAGCTGCTTGCAGACAGAACCCTGCTCCGTGCGGATGGAAATGATCTTTCTTTTATTACTGTACGGATATTGGATGCGCAAGGGCGGCTGGTGCCGGATGCGGGGAATGAACTGCATTTCACCGTCAGCGGCGCGGGATCACTGGCGGGTGCGGATAATGGGTACCAGGCGGGGCTGGAGTCTTTCAGGTCTGACCATCATGCTGCTTATAAT
>DASZVM010000408.1:0-17031 GCA_035547295.1 Puia sp.
TATCTATTTTGCCGCAAGCGCACCGCATTATCCCTACGATGTACCTGCTTATGCAAAGGGAAAGTCGAAGGCCGGCGACAGGGGAGACATGGTGTATGTATTTGACCTCATGGTGGGAGAACTGGTGAAGACATTGAAGGAGCAGGGGATGTATGAGAATACGGTGATCATTATCGCAAGCGACAATGGACCTTTGCCGGGCGTTGCTCCTTCCGGCACCGTACCGGATGATGGCGTCTTCGAGACATACGGGCATAAGTCGATGGGCAATTTTAAAGGCTTCAAGGGAAATGTCTTTGAAGGGGGGCACAGGATCCCGCTGATCGTCAGCTGGCCCGGGAAAGCTATAGCAGGCCGGAGAGTAGCGCAGGAAGTATGCCTGGTGGATATATTCGGGTTGATGGGGCAGATCGTTCACCGGGCTATCCCACATACGGCGCTGGACAGTTATGGGTTTTTGCCGTTGGTAACGGGATCACATCCTTCTTTTAAACGAAAAGAGCTCATCATCAGCTATGCCGGCGGGGTGTATAGCGTGCAGGATACGGACGGCTGGAAATATGTCCATGAGAATAAGCTGGGGGGCGGCATATTCCCCTGGAAGGCCGAAGGGATCGTCACCGATCCTGTGGGACCTGTGCCGGGGTCGCAGGGGATGTTATTCGATCTAAAAAGTGATCCGGGTGAGCGGTATGACCTGTATGGGCGATATCCTGAAAAGGTGCGTGTTTTATCGGATGCGATAAAAAAGATCATTTTACAATAAACACTACGAGTGATGAGTATTAAACAAAACGTATTGATATTGGCGTTCCTTATAGTGACGGGACAGCTGTTCTGCCAGATCTTGCAGCACATAAGACATTCGGAAGCCAATGGACTTCAGCCGGATTTGCTGGTCATGCGAAGGGACCCCAGTGATGTCATAAAGGTGGGGGCTGTCTATTATGTCTGGTATTCCAAGCGGCTGTTGAAGGATGGTATCCATCATTTCCCGGGGGATGAGTCGGCGGCACATGGATATAGTGCGGAGATATGGTATGCTGTCTCGAAGGATGGGAGATCATGGGAGGAGAAAGGCCGGTGTGTGGCAAAGGGGACGGTGGGCGCCTGGGACGAGCAAAGCGTATTCACCCCCAATATACTGGTATTTAAAAAGAAGTATTATCTGTTTTATACGGGTGTGCCCAAGCCCTTTACCAATGTGGGGGACCGTGTGACGAAGAGCGCTATCGGACTTGCTGTCAGCGATAGCCCGGGCGGACCCTGGAAGAAGATAAAGAGGCCTGTTCTTGCATGTAGTGCGGACAGTTCGGATTTTGACAGCATGCGTATCGATGATGCATGTCTGGTGAACAAGGATGGCAAGATCTTTTTATATTATAAGGGCCGGCAGTGGGGGCATATGCCGTCGGAGACGAAGATGGGTTTGGCGATAGCGGATGATCCGGCGGGACCTTATAGAAAGCATGATTTGAACCCGCTGATCAAAGGGGGGCATGAGGTGATGTTATGGCCGGTGGGGGCTGGCGTCATGGCTATGATCAATATCGGTCCGGAAGGATTGCGAAGGACGATACAGTATGCACCTGATGGTATTCATTTCAACGCTGTGCAAGGGGCGGCGGAAGTTCCGGCGGCGGCCGGTTTTTACAGAGAAGAAGGAGCGAAGATGCCGGAATGGGGTGTCGAAATCGCGGCTGACAAAGATCGCCTGCCCGGGCTGGGGAGATTTGATATGGATTGGGGGAAGACTGCGGGTGTAGCGGGGGAGACTGCGGGTGCATCCAAACCGAATGTGCTTGTCATCCTGACGGACGACCAGCGATACAGCACCATTCATGCGTTGGGCAATGAGGAGATCATAACCCCGAACATGGACAAATTAGTGCGGGAGGGAACTGCCTTTACCCAAGCGCACATACAGGGAGGCTTAAGCGGGGCGATCTGCTGTCCCAGCAGGGCCATGCTGATGAGCAGCAGGGGCCTTTTTCATTTGCGCAGGGATGGAGCCTATGTCCCCTCAACGGATACTACTTTCCCGGAACTTTTCCGGGCTAACGGATACATTACCTTTGAGACCGGCAAATGGCACCAGGATAAGGCTTGCTATAACCGGAGCTTTACCACCGGCGACAATATCATGTTCGGGGGTATGAACCCACCCGAGACAGGGGGGCAGTACCGGCCCCGGCTTCATCATTATGACAGCAGCGGCCAATATAAAACACCCTTCTGGGGAGAGGATTTTTCATCCATCTATTTTGCAGATGCAGCGGTGGATTTCCTGCACCGGCAACAGGACAGCAGACAGCCTTTCCTCATGTATGTCGCGTTCACCTCGCCCCATGATCCGCGGACACCACCTACATGGTACGGGCATAGCTATCGTCCGGAGGACGTCTCGCTGCCGGCGGATTATCTGCCTGAGCATCCCTTCGACAACGGAGAGCTGGTGATCCGGGATGAGACGCTGCTGCCTTTTCCCCGGCCGAAGAATGCCGTGAGGACGGAGATCGCGAAGTATTACAGTATGATCAGCGAGGTGGATTACCAGATCGGGAGGATACTGGATGCCCTGAAGCAGACGGGAAGGGATAAGAACACCATCATCGTGTTTGCGGGTGACAATGGGTTAGCTGTGGGAGAGCATGGGTTGCTGGGGAAACAAAACCCTTATGAGTGCTCCATAAGGGTGCCGCTGGTCTTTGCGGGGAAAGGAGTGCCGGCGGGCAAGCGTATCAACGGGTATGTCTACCTGAACGATATCTACCCGACCTTGTGCGAGATGGCGGGTTTAACCCCGCCCCGTACGGTGGAGGGCCAGTCCATGGCCGGCGCCTTCGGCAAGAAAGGGTTTAAAGGGCGTGACCATGTATTTTTTGCCTATCTCAACCTGCAGCGGGCCGTGGTAAAGGATGACTTTAAGCTGGTGAGGTATAATGTCAACGGGCAGGACCATCTGCAGTTGTTTGATCTGAAAGCCGACCCCTCCGAGCTCCGCAACCTGGCGGATCAGAAAGCGTTCGGGCACGTACAAGCGTCCCTGACTGCATTGTTGAGCAAAACAATGAAGGAGGAAGGGGATTTCTGTGATCCTGATAAACCAGGATGGGGGGCGCCAAAAAAATGGACTCCGGAAGAAGTTATGAAACTACATCCTTAGCCTGGTCGTCCAGCGGCTGCATTTTTGGCGTGATGAAATGGATGAGTAGGAGAGCCAGCAGAAAGGAGAGCCCGCAGAATACAAATATGATATTATACCCGGCGGTGATGTTGTTGCGCGCCTTGTAAAAATCCAGCACGAACCCGATGAACATAGGAAATAATATCCCTCCAATGGCGCCGGCGGTGCTGCCGATCCCTACTACCGAGCTGATGGCGTTTTTCGGCAGCATATCGGACACGATGGTGAAGATGTTGGCGCTCCAGGCTGCATTACCGGCCACGGCCAGGGTGATCAGGGATACGACTACCCACATATTGTCCGTATACCGGCACAGCATAATGGGCAGGACAGCGAGCGCGGAGACGAGAAATGCCGTCTTCCGGGCCTTGTAGACCTTCCATCCTTTTTTTATGAGCAGGGAAGACAGGTAACCTCCTGCCAGCGCGCCTACGGTGGAGCCGCTGTACACGAGTATCAGGGGGAGGCTGGGCTTTTTCAGGTCCAGGTGAAAGGTGTTCGAGAAATAGGACGGGAGCCAGAAAGCAAAAAAATACCAGATGGGGTCGGTGAAAAATTTTCCCACGATAAAGGCCCAGGTTTGCTTCAATGTAAAAAGGCGGCCCCAGGGGATAGGGGTAGTGTCAGCTATAGGACCGTCGCTTTGAATATAGGCTTTTTCCGCCGGCGTCAATCTTTTCTGACGGGCGGGTATCTCATAGAAGAAGCGCCAGGCTATCAGCCAGAGAAACCCGATGGAGCCTGTGATGATAAAGGCTGTCTGCCATCCGTATGTACCGAGTATCCAGGGGACGAGAACAGGGGCAACGAGGGCGCCGATGTTGGCGCCGGAGTCGAAGAAGCCGACGGCAAGGGCGCGTTCTTTTTTTGGGAACCATTCTGCCACGGTCCGGTTGGCAGCGGGATAGTTCCCTGACTCGCCGAGGCCCAGCAGGGCACGCATGGCGCCGAACCCGAAGGTGCTTTTTACCACGGCATGGAGCATGGCGGCCAGGCTCCAGATGGTAATGGAGACTGTATACCCCAGGCGGCTGCCGACGCGATCGATGATCTTACCAAAGACGAGGAGGCCGGCCGCATAAGCGGCGGTAAAAGCCATTACGATATGGCTATAGTCCGTCTCTGTCCACTGGAAACTTTTTTCAAGCACGGGTTTTAACAACCCCATCACCTGTCTGTCCAGGTAATTGATGGTGGTGGCAAAGAACAGCAGGGTGCAGACGACCCAGCGGTAGTTGCCGTGCGCAGAGGACGGATGGGAGAGATTATTTTCGTTCATCTTGGTTGTTGGCTTTTTTGTTTTAGCTTTCTTTTTCGCGCAGGCCCAGCAGGCTGTAATATAGCATATATAGAAATGCGGGCATCATGATGAGATAAGCATAACGGTGGTTGACAGCACCGGCGAGCCAGCCATAGAACAGGGGCAGGAGGGCGCCGCCTGCTATTCCCATGATAAGGACGGCTGAACCACGGGCCAGGGCCTTATCCTTTAATCCTTTGAGGGCCTGTGGCCAGATGGCCGGCCACAGCATGGCATTGCCTATTCCCAGCAAGGCTACTGCTGCAATGGAAAGGCGGCCGGGCAAGATGATGATCAGCAGGGTGACGACCAGCCCCCATATGGAGGAAAGAAAGAAAGCCCGTTGCTGGGATATGCGCCGGGGAATGGCCCATACGCCTGCCAGGTAGCCCAGCATCATGCAGGCCAGGGTCCAGGAGGTGAGGCTTTTTGCGATGTCGAGGTTGATGCCCAGGTACAGGCCATAGTTGCCAATGGTATCGCCGGCCAGCACTTCCACGCCTACGGCGAAGAAAATGGCGAAGAAGCCCATGAGGTACACGGTGCGTGGCGGGGCGGATGCGTTTGGACGATGATCCTTCGTCGTGGTGTCTTCGTTACCCGCCCCGATCTCCGGCAGGTGGGCGTAACGGATGAGGATAGCGATCAGCAGAAGGATGGCGGCCAGGAAAATATAGGGCAGGATCACATCTTTTGCCAGCTCGTCCAGACGTGCTGTTTTTTCCGCGGGCGTCATCCGGTGCAATTGTTCTATCAGACCGCCTGCGTTCTTCAGGATAATGCTGCCCATGATCAGCGGCGCCAGGATGCCCGCCACTTTATTGCAAACGCCCATGATGCTGATGCGTTTGGCGGCCGAGGCGGGCGGGCCCAACAATGTAATGTATGGGTTGACGGCGGTCTGCAGCAGCGTCAGTCCTCCGCCCATCAGGAACAGTCCTGCCAGGAAGACGCCGTAATTCCTGACCATGGCGGCGGGAATAAACAGCAGACATCCTGCGGCCATGACGATGAGGCCCAGGCTCATACCTTTGATCATACCCGTCCTTTGAAGCAGACCGCTGGAAGGGATGGCCATGATGGTGTATGAAATATAGAAGGCGAAAGTAACGAGATATGCCTGCCACTCCTCCAGCTCGCAGGCAATACGGAGATAAGGGATCAGTGTCCCGTTGATCCAGCTGATAAAGCCGAAAATAAAAAAGAAGGCGCCGATGATGATCAGGTTTTTACGATAGCTGGCGGTTGCAGGCATGGGCTAAGGATTATTCAGATGTACTAAAGCGGCGTGTACGCTGCCATGTTTTTCAAGCAGGTCACGGGCTACTATATAATCGGAGATGCCGGCCTTTTCCATCAGCATGCGAACGCCGCGATCCAGGAGCTTTTCATTGCTGATCTGCATATGCACCATCCTGTTGTCCTGTACCCGTCCCAGCCGGATCATGACGGCTGTGGAGAGCATGTTCAGCACCATTTTTTGTGCGCTGCCGCTTTTCATCCGGGTACTGCCTGTCAGGAATTCGGGACCTACGATCACTTCCACGGGATAGTCGGCCCAGGCGGCCACGGGAGAGCCGGGATTGCATACGATGCATCCTGTGCCGATGTTGTGCTCACGGCATTGTTTAAGCGCTCCTGCCACATATGGGGTCGTACCGCTGGCAGCGATGCCGACGACGAAATCCGCGGAGGATACCTGGTATTGCTGAAGGTCTTTCCAGCCCTGATCGAAGTCGTCTTCCGCGTCCTCGATGCCACGCCGGTAGGCGTCCTGTCCGCCGGCCATGATGCCGTGGACCATGGTCTCGGGTACGCCGAATGTAGGGGCCCATTCGCTGGCGTCCAGGATGCCCAGGCGGCCGCTGGTGCCGGCACCGATGTAGAACAGCCTGCCTTTGTCCGCCAGGCGGAGCGTCACTGCGTCGACGAGGGCTGCGATATGCGGCAGCACTTCCTGTACGGACAGGGCCACCTTCTGATCTTCCTCATTGATGCAACGGATGATGCCGTCGGTGGACATATTTTCCAGGTGCCTG
This sequence comes from Puia sp., assembly GCA_035547295.1. Lineage (GTDB taxonomy): Bacteria > Bacteroidota > Bacteroidia > Chitinophagales > Chitinophagaceae > Puia. The sequence continues at coordinate 6,527 of DASZVM010000408.1, forward strand.
TGGCGGGAGGGTCTCTCAGTGATCTTTTCCATAACGTGCTTTCAGCATTTGCATCATAAAAACGTTCAATCCCCATTGATCCGCCAGGGGTTTTCCGTTGGCGGGTGACAGAGACATATAGGGCGGCGGACCGAATTCGGCTGTAAAGGTGAGCAGGGGATGACCAGCCTGAAGACGGGCTTCGATCACCCTGTCCCAGCAGTCGAGATGTGCCTGCAGGGCTTCCCGGGCGTCAGGCGTGCGGGGATCCGGCACCTGTGGGCCTTGGGTATGACCTATGCGTGCATGTATGTGCCTGGTGCGGTCAATTGCCCGCAGGACGGCTTCCGGCTGGTCATGGAGGTAAGTCTCTGCCACGGCAAACCAGTGAGATATGTCCAGGGTGAGCTCCAGGCCGGGAACGCGACGCAGGAATGCGGAGGTAACGTGTGCGGCGAAGCTGAATTTTCCCCGGTGGGTCTCATGGTAGATGGGAATGCCTGTAGCGGAGGCGATCTTTGCCGCAATGGACAGCAGGGTTTCGTTCTGCTCCGGCGGAAAAAAATCCCTGCCTGTCTGCGAGTTGATGAATAAGGGGTTTACGGCGGTCATGTACTCCAGCCTTTTTGCATATTCCGCAGCATGTGTCTCAAAGTCGGGGTCCACCGTCTGCCAGTGCTGTGCGATGAGCCTGAGATCATATTTTGCCAGGGCCTGCAGCATTTCTTCCTTTTCGGCCGGCGTTTCCGGTACGTCTGTCTCCACGCCATCAAACCCTGTGTCCTTTGCCAGGCGGGCAAAGGTTTCCCAGGGGAGATGAGCCAGGCCCCAGCGGGGACAAAAGAATTGGGTCTTCATATGTCTTTTGCGGTTGAGGGGTCAAATAAGAGGGGATAGAACTGTCCTTCCATTTTTTCGCCTTTTCCGATGACCGGGGTACCCTGCAGCAGCTCGCCGTCCGAATTGGAGCAGGTGCCGTCCGCAAATACGTTGAGGACAAAGGCCCTTCTCGCTTTGGGCGATCTGTTGGCATAGGAGCCATGGACCATCAGGGGATGATGAAAGCTGGCATATCCTTTTTTCATTTCTATGGCGACGGGTTTAAAGGCTGCCTGTTGTTCAGAGGTGAGGTAGTCCATCAGACCTTCCATGTCCCCGGCAAGCTCGGGCTTGTCCAGCAACCCCCAATGTTGGCTGTAAGGGATGTAGTACAGGCAGCCATTGTCCGTTGTGGCATCGTCGAGGCCTACCCAGCAGGTGAGGTGCTGCATGGGAGTTGTCCGTGTCCAGTAGGAGTAGTCCTGGTGCCAGGCTACCACGCCGCCATGGCGTGCGGGCTTGCAGAACAGCTGGTCGTGCCAGAAGCGGACGGCCCTGTCGCCCAGCAGCTGGCTGGCGGCCATGACAAAAGCGGGGTTCCAGAGTATATCGTGGAAGCCGGGTGTGATGCGCCAGGCGCCCAGTGCGTGGAACAGGACGGAGTTGGGGTCGGAAGACTCGTTGCTGGCGAACTGGTAGAAAAGGCTGTGTGCCGGATGGGCAGGGTCGGCTATCTGTGCGAGCTCCTGTCTAAGTCTTTCGATCTGCATGTCATCCAGCATCCTGATGTTGCTGACGTACCCGTATTCCCGGTAGTGTTCCACCTGCTCGCGGGACAGGCGGTATGGTTCCCATTCCTTTGGGGAGGATGGCCATCGGAACAGGTCCGATGCCAGCCGGTGGATGTGGGACAGATCATTGATCGCTGTTGGTTCCAGATCAGGCATTTTTTGTCATTACATCTGCATCGTCCGGCAGCAGGGCTGCGCTTTCCCTGTCGAGGAGGAGAAAAGCATTGGGGTGACGGCGAAGGATCGTGGATGGGTAACGGGCTTCGATGCCGGCTGTAAGCGTATGGTATACGGCCTGTGCTTTCCGTGTCCCGGGCACCATGCAAAAGATGGCGCCGGCTTTCAGCAGGGCGGGTATGGTCAGGGTCAGCGCAAAGGAGGGTACGAGACTTATGTCGGCGAAGCAGTCCTCTGCCACCTGCTGCCGTTTGCTTTTTTCGTCCAGGTCTACCACTTTTACCAGGGCGGTGTCGGCGAAGTCAGCCACGTGGGGGTCGTTGAAGGCCAGATGCGTATTTTCTCCTATGCCCATACACGTTATATCCACGGGGTATTGGAGCAGGAGGGACGAATAGCGCCGGCATTCCTGCTGTATGTCAATGGACCCGCCGTCCAGGTAAAATACGTTGCCGAAGGGTACTTTGTCAAATATCCGCGCTTTCAGCCATTGGCCGAAAAGCTGGGGCGCGTCATCCGGCAGGCCGATGTATTCATCCATGTGAAAGGCGTTGATACGCTGCCAGTCCAGGTCCGCGCCGGACAGGGCTTCCAGGAATTCATTCTGGGAAGCGGCAGCCGCAAAGATCATGTTGACCGTCTGTTTCTTTTCCAGCAACTGTCTTATGTACGCCGCTGTCATTGCGGCTGCCTGCTCTCCAAGTTCTGTTTTGTCGTCATAGATCCGGATATGTAGCCGATCTGTCAGTCTTTCTATCATATGCTAGTGTTTGTGTCTTTTCATGGTCCTGCGGCATTACAACCGGAACTTTACGCCCATGCGGCCCCAATAGGAATAGTATTGTTTGGTATAGAGTCTCTGCCGGATGCCGAAATAGTCTGTCTGCGGTGCGTTGGTAAGGTTCTGTCCTTCGACGTATACGGTGAAGCGTTTGTCGATGCGATAGGAGGCGTTGGCATCCACCTGAATTCTCGCATCGCGGATGACGTCGGAGGCGGCATCTCCGCCCAGGCTAACGGTATAGGATCCGTTGTAGTTGACGTTCCCCTGGATGGTAAAACCTTTGTAATTGAAGGCCAGGGAGCCGTTGGCCGAGTGCGTAGCCTGTCCGGGGAGACGGAGGTCTTTACGGAACTGGGCGTCGGCGCTGGAATGCGAGTAAGTGTAGTTGGCCAGTATAGAGAAACCTTTCAGGATGCCGGGCAGGAAAGTGAGGTTGGCCTGTGCGTTCAGCTCCAGTCCGTATACCTTGGCGGTATTGCCGTTGAGGACCCTGAACCACTGATACCCTGTGTAGAGGTTGGCGTTCTGGAACTCACTTCCGTCCAGGATGGTAACGCTGTTGTACTGGAACTTGTCGATGTTCTTGTAAAAGACGCCCGCGGAGAGGATACCCAGGTTGGAAAGGTATTTTTCGATCATCAGGTCGGCATTGGTGCTGAAGGCCGGCTTGAGCTCGGGGTTGCCGTCGGTGACCGTCATGGCCAGGATGCTGATGAGGCGGCCCGGAACGAGGTCGATGAAGTTGGGTCTGGAGTAGCCAAAGGTCAGACCGCCCCGGACGTCCGTGCTCTTGTTGATGTCGTATTTAGCCTGGATGTTCGGCAGGAATTTGGTATAGCTGGTCTTCTTTTGATTGGGCTGTGTGGAGACCCATGCGCCATTGACATCTTCTTCGACGATATTGCCTTTATAATTTACGCTGGTGCGCTCTATGCGGAGGCCCGTGAGCAGCATCCATTTGTTAAACTGGATACGGTTCATCAGGTAGCCGGCCGTGATATTTTCCGTGGCGTCATAAAAATAAGTGTCCGTGGTGTTCCTGATGCTGGAGCTGTCCATGGGGAAGTCGGCGCCCTGGTGGTCATCGAAATAATTGATGGTCGAATTCTTATCTACGCCGAGGCCGAAATCGAAATTGTTGTCGAGGAGATGGGACGACACTTCAGAGGGACCTCTGAAGTTGTTGAGGCTGCCTGCTGCGGCGTCTCCCGCATACGTGCTGATGACCACGTTGTCCGGGTAATAGCGTTCGCTGTGGGTGGATTTCGTCTTATAGCCTGCCTTGAAGATGGCGGAGTTATTCCCGATCTTATAGGGAATGGTCATGTTGAGCTTGGTGACGAAGTTACGGCCCACGTTGTGGTAGTGTTCCCTTTCCACGGTATTGTAGGTAAAGAGAGAGGCGTCGTTGCGCCAGTCAGCGCCGGTGGCCATGATGTTATCGCCCGAAATATCGGTGATGGACAGAGGGATATTGCCCGTGATAAAATTATAGGTGCCGGTGTGCTCTTCGTACCGGGCTTTGCCCATATACAGGCCGCCGTCCAGCTTGACCTTCCCGATGAGGGTTTCGCCATCGAGGTTGAAGGTAAGGTTGCTGTTGTCGTCTGTTGCGCCTTTGACCTCGTTGTACGAGCGGCCTTTGGTCGTCGTGTATGCACCTGCGGAGTTGACCGTGGTGCTTTTGGTCTGCATACGGGTGCGTTTGCGATAGCGGGTTATTTCGTTATAGTTGTCGCTGTACATGACATTGGCGACGATGCTGGAGGTGGCGTTGAAGTTATAGTCGACGGTGGCGCCGCCGCCGGAGCGGGTGCGCTGGTTTTGCACGTACAGGTAACGGATGTCCGTGGGGAACCAGATCTTTCCCTTGCTGTCACCGAAGTCAAACTGCTGCCAGACCTGCGCATTCTGCTCGTCATAGCCATTCTTTGTCTTATACAGGCTGCCGTTGAGCATGATGCCCAGGCGGCCGTTGGGGTTTTGTTCCGTAGCGAAGAACCGTTTGCCGGCGGTGATGTTGCCGATGCCATTGAGGTTGCTCCTGAGGTTGTTGTACCCGCCGCCCAGGTCGAGGGAGAACTTGGGACGAAGAGAGGTGGCGGTGGGGGATTTCAGGTTGACGGTGCCGGCTATTGCGTCGCCGTCCTGGTCGGGGGTAAGCGTTTTGTTCACTTCCATGGACGAGAGGATGCTGGTGGGGATCACGTCCAGGGTTACGCTGCGCTGTCCGTCCTCCTGGGTGCTCATGATCTGCTCGCCATTCACATTGATGTTGGTGAAGTAGGCAGGCGTACCTCTCAATTGGATGGTAGAGCCTTCCCCGCTGCTGTTGCGCCCGATGGTGACGCCGGGAAGGCGCTGCATGGACTCGGCAACATTGAGGTCCGGATAGCGTCCCATGAGGTCGGCGGAGACCACCTGTTTCATGTTATCCGCGTTCTTCTGCTGGTTGAGGGCTTTTTGCTGTCCTTCCATGACAGCGGAGACGGTAACGCTTTGCAGGCTTTTGCTGCTGGACTCCAAAGCGAAGTTCTTTACGAAGGTCCTGCCGGGACTGACGGTGATCTGCGTTTCGGACGTCTTATAGCCCATATAGCTGATGACCAGGGTGTAGCTGCCTTCCTTTACATCGGGGATCTCGAAGGAGCCTGTGAGGCCTGTGACCACTGAGCGTGTGGACCCTTTGATGGATACGGAGGCGCCTGGTAGGGCGTTGCCTTCGTTGTCGTTGACCTGGCCTTTGATATTGCCGGTGGTCTGTTGAGCGACGGCGGGCATGATAAATGTCCCCGCGGCCAGCAAACAAAGGAGGAACAGTCGTTGGGTGGCTTGTTTCATTTGCAGATAGTTTTTGGTAAAAAGAATGCTGATATCCATGGCAAGTCGTTTTTATAATTAAAGTTTAGGGTTGTTTAAAGCTGAGGTAATCCACGAGGAATCGCAGGCAGAAAGTGGTGCCTATGTCCCTGTTGGTGAGCCATACCTTGTTCTTTTTGCTCCGGATCCTCGTCTCCATGATGGCGCCACGGAGGTTGGGATCGGGGTGGTCCTGCGCAAAGCGGTTGGCCACGATCCAGGTGGCGGACCTTTCGATGTTGTCATCGAATTCCTTGTAGCCGTATTTCGACAATTCCATCCATACGATGCCTGCCAGTCCGACGGCAGAGCCCGTGACGGAGCCTTTGTCGGGGGCTTTTCCATCCGTATAGTTCTCGTAATAGATCGTACCGTTCTTCTGTTGGGCTTTGGCAAAAACGCGTGCGGTGATCGCCGCGGACTCCAGGTATTTTTTATCCTTTGTAAGCTTGTAGGCTTCGATCAGGGATTCGGCGTACCAGAGGGAGAAGCGGGGGTGAAAGGAATGCACGGCGGCGTCGTTTGGCATAAAACGCATCCACACGCCTTCCGGGCCCTGTTTTTCCACCAGGCTGTTGCAGAGCAGGATGAAGGCGTCTTTGAATTTTTTGTCGCCGGAGAACTCGTAAGCGTCCTTGAAGAGGGAACCTTCGGTGTTGGGACGGGAGACGTCGAAGAGCTCCTGTTTTTTCTTGTCCTTCCAGAAGGGGCTGTTCTCTTTGACGACCTCACCCGTGTGTACGTCGATGGCATCGTAGCAGACACCTTTTTCGGGGTAGTACATGTTTTTCAGCATCCAGGAAGCGGCATTGGTCGCCACCCGGGCGTATTTCGGGTCTTTGGTCACCTTCGAGAGCTCGTAGATGCCCGGTGTCCCGTCGGTGACTGTTGCAAAGACGATGAAGTCCTCGCCCAGGACATCGCCGTGGAGAGCGTCGACCATGCCGTTGAGACCGGGTCTGTCCTTTATCTCCATGGTGATCCACCAGTCGCCGCCTTTTTTTGCCGCGTCGAGGTAGGCTTTGTTGCCCGTCGCTTTATAGGCGGCCAGCAGGGCATTGACGGCCTGGCCCGTATGCCAGGGGACTTCGTAAGGATACCATTTGCCTTCCGACATGTTATAATCGCAACGGGATTTACCTTCGTTGTCCAGGACGACGTCGGTGAGGTAACGGGCTGTCTCATTGATGGTCTGCATCACTGTCTCTTTTTTTACCTGGGCCTTACCCGATTGGGATATACAGGCCAGGGAGAAGGCAATGAGCAGGACGGGGGTCTTTTTAATCTGCTGCATACAGTTTATTTTTCCCATTGAGCTGATATTTGAATTTATGGTTTGTAAATAGGGCGTTCTCCTGCAGCCGGAAGGTAAAGGTCCAGGGTTGTGTTTGTACCGGGTCTTTACGCAGCTTGATAAGGATATGATTGGCGCCGGCCTGCAAGGGCAGCGTAAATTCATTTTCATGGGTGTCTTTGCCCTTGTCTGCCGCATGTGGAACGATCTCCCTGCCGTTGCAAAAAAGTTCGGTACGGCCATCGTGGGCCATGTAGGCACGAAGCGTGGCTGCGGTATCGCTGTTGACCAGGCAGTAAGCATATATGACCGGGCTTTCGGCATGGCCTGCCATTTTATCCAGATCGATGATGCCGCCTGCATCGGAAGCGTATTTCCTCCAGCGATACAACCTGCCTTGCCAGCGGGTGAAGTCTCCCGGTGTGGGCGGATGGTCATAGGCCGTGTCTTCCGCATACAAAAAGCCGGGGAATGAATTATCTTTTGCGGCAAAGGGGCCGGCGAGCATCCATCCCTGGAAATAATCAAAGGAGCTTTCCCGGATGTCCAGCCGGATGGATGCGGGGGATGGCATGGAGGTATGGGACAACGCTTTTTCACGGGCCCGGGCGAGGTGTTCCGCCAATTGTGTGAGCCCGTCGATCCTTTCTTTATAGGGCTCCTGGGCTATGTCCAGCCAGTAGGGCTGGTCTTCGGACAGCCATAGGGACCGGAACCGGTTGCAAAGCCGGACGTATTCCTTTTTGAGGGTATCTATGACGGCGATGTCCCGGGCCAGCAGGGCGGATGCCTGTCGGGAACCGGCGGTCATGGATTGCCGGTAGTCACGCGCAATGGCTGCAATGCGCAGACGGGAGGTGAGCAGCAGCCGGTATTGCTGCAGTGTATAAGAAAGGGTACGGATGTCGCCGGCGTTCCTTCGGGGAAGGTGTTCGCCCAGCTGCCGTTGGGCCAGCTCTATGATCTGCAGGGCCCGGCCGGTGGAAGCGTTGTTCAGGATCAATGTTTTTCCGCTGTCGGGTATAAGCTTTCCCCGCCATAGGCCTTCGCCCAGGTTGTAGGTCAAAGGCAGTTTTTTCAGCCGCATAAGCGTCTCCATCGACCGGACATATGATCCCTTGGCCGGGCCATAGGCGACAGTTTCATAACGGCTGTCAAAAGTTCCACCTGTGCCGGCGCCGGCGGACCACCCTGCCTCCGCGGTGACATAGATGCCATACCAGTCGGCGGAGAAGAGATAGGCGCTGCCGTCGTCCCATACGGTGGTGAGAATGCCTTGTGCGCCGTCCCGCAGGCCCTGACGTGCGAAGCCCTCGATGTTTGCCCTCGCCATGGCCAGGTCGGGGAAAAGACGATAGGTATTGAGTATTCCGGGGCAGACGAAGTAAGGGAGATGTCTGCCGGCAAAGGGTTTTATCCAATGGTCGTAGGAAGGCTGGTCACCGTATTCCCAGGTAAGATAGGTGATATCGGGAGGCAGGAGGTCAAAGGTTTCGGGGTGTTCGATCAGGAAGTCGCCCCACATCATCATTCTTTTTCCATGGCTGCGTATCACCTGGTCGAGGAATTTCAGATGGCTGGCGTAAAATACGGCGGGCCCCAGGCTGTCTACAAAGGGTTTTGTAAGTCCCTGACCGAGATCGAACGTTTCGTCGCAGTTGACGTTGAACCAGGGCGCGTTGAAAGCGTCGCATAATTCACCGATGACGTCGGCCAGGAACTTTTGCGCTTTAGGGTCGGTAGGGTTAATAAGGGTATTGGTAGCTCCCAGGGAAGCGTATTGGGGCAAGGATAATATTTTTTCAAAATGACCGAAGGACTGGAAGCTGCCGACAAGCTGTATATGGAAGGTGTCGGCGTAGGCTGAAAGCTCTTTTATATCGGCGATGGTAAGCTTTCCGTCCGGGGGTGCGAAGTCAGGATGGGATTGGGGTTGTACCACGTGTTCGATGTAGAAGGAGAGATAGTTGATCTTTATCTCCGCCATCCTTTGTATCTGTTGTTTTATATAGGGGACGGTGGAGATGGGGCCCCGGCTGATGTCATCGAATACGCCCCGGAAGGCGAGGGCGGGCCAGTCCGTGATAAGGAGCTCATGGTCATATTTTGCGCGGATCAGCTGCTTTAGCGACTGAAGGCCGTAGAATATCCCTGTTTCCGCCTTGGCGGCGATGAGGATGGTATTATGTTGCAGGGCCAGGATGTATCCTTCTTTCCCCAGGCTGTCCGTCCAGGCGGGTGTGCCGCCGGATGGGGATAGGACTTGGAGGGCATCGGTCACGGTGCGATCGAAAGCAGGGTCTTTGCCCAGGAGCCCGAGATGGACCACTTGTCCATGTACAGTAGAGCCCATTTCAGCGGTCAGTGCGTTCCAGTGTATCTGCAGGCGATGCAAGCCGGTAGTATCGAGGCCTGTCCACATTGCGTTGGAAGGCAGGGTAAAATGGAATACCGGCGTCAACTGCCGGGCGTGACGGGGAGTAGGGAGTATGGGGAGGGCCGGTGTTGCGGCCGCGATGATGGAAAACTGCAGGGACAGGATCAGGCCGGCCGCCCTCATGGAGGGACGGGAAAGGAAGCCTGGGGCCAGTGTCCTTATAGCACGCTTTCGCATCGTTGAGTCCATTTTATCAGGTACGTACCCGTTGTTGTGAAAAAGTTAAAATTTCAGGCTGTTGTTGTTTGACGTTTTCAGTTGGAGAAGGTTCGGGACGACATTTCTTGCATTTTTACGTGTACGTACCCGGAAAAGGGTAAAAAAATAATCCCAGGGGATCACATACAAGGTAAAAATAAAAACGGATCATGCAAAATATTTTTAGTTGTTTTTGGCCCTGTCGTCCCTTACTTCCCTTTCGCCGGAATGATCGAAACCTTGCCGGCGTTCATACTCGATCATTGCCTGAGGTCGATAGTTGGTGATGAATGCGCGGCGGCGGGTGTCGGTGGAATTTCCCCTGCTATAGTGGATCGTGCCGCCGTGATGCCAAATGCAGGAGCCTGCCTTTATTTCCACGGGCGTACCTTCCTCTTCCTCGGCTGTGCATTGGAGAGCGCCTCCTTTCCCTACGGGACGGTGGGGCCGCACAGGCAGCAGGTGAGAGCCGCCGACGTACCACATGCAGCCATTGTCGATGACAGCGTCGTCAAGGGCTACCCAGCAGCTGGCTGCCCTCGTATCGGGCATGGAGATCCAGTAAGCGCAGTCCTGGTGCCATGGCGTGGCGGCGGAAGAGCGGGGTGCTTTGTCGATGAGCATATCGAAATCCAGGGCCATGTCGTCTCCCAGCAATTCCCGGGCGATGGCGCCGGTGATCCTGTGGAGGGGCTGGTCGAGGAGAGCGGGAAGGAGTCTGCTGGCCAGCATGATCTGGGTGATACGTTCTTTGCCCGGTGCGGGTGCTTCGTCAGTCTGGGCGCCCAGGTCTGACCTGTAGCGGGAAGTATCGATGTCATTGTCCAGGAACCGCTGGTAGATATCCCTGTAGTAGGCGACTTCTTCCGGCGTGAGGATATTTTCCATGACGAGATAGCCATTGCGATCGAAGAACTGTTTTTGTGCGGGGCTGATGGCTGCCATATCAGATTTGTTTGGTGTATTCCAAAAATAGGTTGCTATTTTTATAACGGGTTTCACGAAGGTGTCCCGGTACTATTTTATACATGTAAATACATGAGCAGGAATTTGCCCATCGATGTGGTCTCTTCGCCTGAGCGGATGATACTGGACCTGAGGAAAGCGGGTTTCAGGGATGTATTGATATTAGGCAGGTATCATTACCGGCAGGCGAAGGGGCAACTG
>DASZVM010000409.1:0-9358 GCA_035547295.1 Puia sp.
GACGCCTGTCGCCGGCAGCCGGCCGGCAGTCATACATCACTGGAAAGAGAAGACTAACCGGACAGGTAAGACGATGGTACTGATGCTGCCGGACAGCAGCACCGTGGGGCTTGCGGACAAGAGCTCCATCCGGTATGAAGACTCTTTTACACGGACCGACAGAACAATCTATTTAAATGGGAAAGCATTGTTTACCGTAGCATACGACCCTGCCAGACCATTTACCGTCTATGCCGGCAGGCTGGCCACCACCGCGCTGGGTACTGTATTCACGGTATCCTGGTCCGGGGACAGCGCGGTGGCAACGGAAGTGGGCCTTCTCAGCGGGAAAGTAGTCATCCGGCCCGACAGCCTGCTGCGGAGCAAGGGTATAAAAGAAACATTCCTCCGTCCGGGTGAACAATTGAGCTTTGACCCGCTGAAACTGACCGTACTGGTACATTCCGTGAAAACACAACCATCCCTTATCCAGCCTAAAACGACGCCGGCCGAAAAGATCATGCGGTTCAACGACGCGCCGTTGAAGGATATCTTCAGGACATTGGAAAGGGAATTTCACTGCAAGTTCGATTACAGGAACACGGACGTAGACGATATCCGGTTTACCGGCAACTTTAACAGCGGAAAAGAAAAATTATCCGATTTCTTAAACACTATCGCTCTGCTGAACAACCTTACCCTTACCGAAAAAAATAACACCTTTTATCTAAGGTAAACGCAACCGGGAAATACCTTATTTATCAAGAAAGCGGCGCCTGAAAAAAGCATGCTGAAAATATGCTGCAGGCCTCTTTTTGCCAAAACAGAACTTAAAACTCTCAACGTGAAATCGTCATCCCCCCAACAACTCGGCAAGTTCTTATGGCTACTGCCATTCCAGCTTTTTTTTCTTGCAGCATCGGCGCAGAATGCCCGGCCCACCGTCAGCGGGATCGTAAAGAATGAAGACGGGCTGATCCTCAACAGCGCGGTAGTCGAGGCCCAGAACGGGGAGAACACAAAGGTGGCCTCTACCACTACCAATGAAAAAGGTTTGTTCCAGTTCCCCAAACTGCCGCTGGGCGGCCCCTACCGATTCATATTCAGCCATGTGGGCTATGCCACCGATACCCTGGGCGGATATATGATCAAAGACAACACCCGGCTGGCCTTATCCGTCAGTCTCCGGCAAAAGAACCAGGAATTAGGCCAGGTGGTCGTCACGGCGCTGGGTATCGTACAGCGTAAGACCTCGCTCGGCTATGCTACCCAGGAAGTCAAAGGCGCCGCCATCAACGAAGCCCGGGATAACAATTTTGTCAATGCCTTATCCGGCAGGGTAGCGGGGGTAAACATCATCTCGGCAGCGGGGGTAGGCAGCAGCGCCCGTATCACCATCCGGGGTGAATCTTCCCTCAACTATCAGAAAAATCAACCGTTGATCATCGTGGATGGAATACCTGTCGGCAACGACCCGGTGCAAAACAACGGGTCAGATACCAATCCGGACTTCGGCAGCTCTATCGGTGAGTTCAATCCGGCAGATATCGAGTCCATCAACGTCCTGAAAGGCGCTGCCGCCTCGGCGCTGTATGGTTCCAGGGCAGCCAACGGCGCCCTCGTCATCACCACCAAATCCGGCAAAGGCAAAAGAGGTATCGGCATCACCTATACGGGCGGTTATACCTGGGAAAACCCGTTGAAGCTGCCAAAATTCCAAAATTCTTTTGGGGGCGGGCAGAACGGGGAATACATGGGCTCCAACTTTGGCTACAGCAACAATGGTCTCTATCCCAACGGCGTCAATGAAGACTGGGATGAAAGCTGGGGCCCTGCGCTGGACGGCAGCCTGATCGCACAGTTCGACTCCCCGACCAAGAACGGTTTTCGCGGCGGTGATGTCTATCTCTCCAACCGGGGCGATATTATCCCCACTCCCTTTGTCGCTTACCCCAATAACATGAAGGATTTTTTTGTCACGGGTCATACCCGTTTCAACTCGGTAGCGCTGGCGGGCAGCAACGATGTCGCCACCTACCGGTTCTCCTACACCAATAACCAGGAACTGGGTATCGTCCCCAACAATAACCTTACCCGTAATACTTTCGCCCTTAAAACAAGCTATAAGATCTCTGACCAGCTTACGGCGGATGCCTCCGCCAATTATACAAAGACGCTCAGCTCCAGCCGGCCCGACCTGGGTTATGGACACGGTACGCCGATGTACGAATTCGTCTGGTTCAACAGGAACGTCAACATCAACAGCCTGCGGAAATACTGGATCCCCGGTCTGGAAGGTATCCAGCAATTCTCCCAGGACTATGGCAACGGTCATGACAACCCTTTCTTCTATGCCTATGAAAGTCCCAGCGGACAAGATAAGGACCAGCTGTACGGAAATATCAAGCTGACCTATAAGATCCTCGACAACCTCAGCATCATGGGCAGGGCGGGCACGGATTATTTCAACGACTTCAGACCCCGGCGTGAGGCTTACAGCAGCTCGAACTCCCTCGAGGGGTACTACCAGGAGACTACGCTGAAATACCAGGAGAACAACTATGACTTCCTTATCAATTACAACACGCAGCTGAACGATATCCATTTCGATATCTCGGCCGGCGGTAATACGATGGAAAGAAGCCGTAACAACAGATATGCCACGGCGCCCTCCCTTACCATACCCGGCGTGTATAACCTCAACAACTCGAAATCGGCCGTACAGAACTCTTCCTATGATGAGAACAGAAGAACGAATAGTCTTTATGCGTTTGTTCAAATGAACTATGAAGGGAAGGTATTCTTCAATGTCACGGGGCGCAATGACTGGAGCAGCACCCTCCCTCCGGCACATAACTCCTATTTCTACCCTTCCGTCAATACGAGCATCCTGTTGAACAAGCTCATCCCGCTGCCGGCAAAGATCGATCTGCTAAAATTCCGTGCGGCGTTTGCCCAGGCAGGTAATGATGCGGACCCCTATAATATCTATACGGCCTATGGCTACCAGCAGCTGTGGGGCGGTATCCCTTCCCTGGCGGAAAACTCTACGCTCAATAACCTGGACCTCAAGCCCGAAAAAAGCACTACCGTCGAGCTTGGTACGGAATTGCAGCTTTTCAGGAACAGGCTGGGTCTGGACCTCACGGTCTACAAGACGACGTCAAAGAACCAGATACTTCCCCTTTCTACCCCCATTTCGTCGGGTTATGATGCCCAGGTCATCAATGCAGGGCAGATCTCCAACAAGGGTGTCGAGGTCACGCTCAATGCGGTCCCTGTCCGCAGCCGCAGCGGTCTGGAATGGGACCTGAACATCAATTTCGCACGTAATATCAGCAAGGTGGAGGCGCTCACGCCGGGCTTAGACAGGTTCGTACAGGCAGCCCCGGGAGAAGATGCCACCATCGAAGCAAGAGTGGGCAAGCGTATGGGCGCCCTTTACGGACCGGGATTCCAACGGGTGACCACGGGACCGCTGAAAGGCATGCCTATCGTTGGGACCAATGGTCTCATGGAAGTGACGCCTACCTCCATTTATTTAGGCAATATCAATCCCGACTGGACCATGGGTATCAATAACAGGGTATCTTTCAAGGGTTTCTATCTCGACTTCCTATTCGACATCAACAAAGGCGGGGTCATGGTCTCCCGCTTTATCAACAAGGCCATCGGGGCCGGGCAGCTGATTGAGACGGCCGACACACGCGACAAGCGTCCGAAGGGCGAGGTATACGCCAACAATTATTACCGGGATGGGGCGGTAGACCAGGGCAACGGCACATATGCCCGTAATCTGCAGGTCTTCGACGGCACTTATAGCAAAGGTATTTATGCTACGGGGCCACGCGATTTTTATAAGAAGTACTACGACCATAATTCAGAAGCGCAGCTGGTCGACCGATCGTTTGTAAAACTTCGGGAATTAAAGGTGGGATACAGCTTGCCCAGGAAGCTCTTTAACCACACTCCTATTCAGAATGCATCCCTCTCCCTGGTAGGCCGCAACCTGGCCCTCTGGACAAAAAATCAGCACTTTGATCCCGAGACAGGCGCTTCCACGTCCAACGGACTGGTCGGCGGCTTTGAGAACCTCAGCCTGCCCACCACGAGAAGCCTGGGTGTCAATCTGAACATCACTTTCTAATTCCTAACCTGGTAAAATTCATATATGCGTACTTTTAAATTTATAGGACTGCTGACCAGCGTAGCAATACTGGCCGCCGGTTGCACCAAACGTTTCGACTCGATCAACAGCAATCCCAACAGTCCACAGAAAGTTGAAAACCCACAGCTGCTGATCCCCTCCATCATCAAAAATGCTGTCCGTAATTATTCCTATACATCGGAGTTCACGGCCGCTGTCTGTGGGGATTACTACACGGACCAGTATACCAGCGAGTTCAAGGATGCCTGGACGCCGGGCCAGACGGAAGGCGGCTTTCTCTGGAATTTTTTCGAACAGCTGCGGGACGCGGAAAACCTGCGTATCCTCAGCCACGACAAGGGTTATGGCAACAATGAAGGCATTGCGCTCATCCTCCGCAGCTGGCTTTTCCAGGTGATCACCGATAATTTTGGGGATATCCCATACAGTCAGGCCGTACAAGGCAAGACGGGGGGAAATTTTTCTCCGGCCTATGACACGCAGGAGACCATCTATTATGCCTTGCTGGATTCGCTAAAAAGGGCCAACACGCTGCTGGCCAGCGGCAATGACCCGATCAACTCGGATATCCTCATGGGCGGCAGCGCCCTGCGGTGGAGGATGTTCGCCAACGGTCTTCGTCTACGGCTGATGATGCGCATATCCGGCAAGACGGGGCTCAAGATCGATATATCCTCGGAAATGAACGCCATCGTAAACGACCCGGACACCTATCCTCTCTTTACATCCAATACGGACCAGGCAGCCCTGGAATTCCTCGATGAGCAGGGGAATGAATTCCCTGCCTATCACAATGGCCCGATCAACGATTACCATCTCAGCACGACCCTGGAAACAAATCTGAAGAATATCAACGATCCCCGCATCGCCTACTACGCACTGCCCACGGCTGCCAGCGCGGGAACAGCCACGCCTGTATATGCGGGCGTGCCCAACGGCATCGGGACGGTGGAGTCCTCCTATAACGGCGGTCCCAATTACCAGTCAAAAGTAGGGGCCGTTATCCAGCCCTATGGCGCCTACCAGGACAAAGCCTCGCCGACGGCTGCCCAGGGCCTCCTGCTTACCTATTCGGAAGTACAGTTCATCCTGGCGGAGGCAAGGGAAAGGGGTCTCATCAACAAAGGAGATGCGGCTACCTACTATATGAATGGCATCAATGACCAGTTTGCATACTATGCCAGCCGTCTCGACGTGCTGAACAAGAATATTCCAGCCACGGATCATACCTTCCCCAAATCCTCCGATATAGCGCCGCCGCCCTCCTATTTCACGGGCTCCGGCGTAGCTTACACGGGCACCACGGATGAAAAGCTATACAAGATCCGTCTGCAGAAATGGTTCGCGCTTTTCTACAACGGTTTCGAAGGATGGTCCGAATGGAGAAGAACGGGCGTTCCCAAAGAGATCAAGGCGGGTCCCAACAGCGCCATTCCGGTCTGGCCCCGGCGTACACGGTACCCTTTATCCGAACAAGCGGTGAATACGGATAATTATAATAAAGCGTTGCAGGTCCAGGGCCCTGACGACCTGGTGACGGATGTGTGGTGGAATAAATGACAAAAAAGCCCTTCGGGGCTTTTTTTATTATATTTTCACTGTCATGATCTTTTCTTTTAGAAACCGGTTCCCCAACCTTAATCCTCTTTGGGACAAATATGCCGCGCTGCAGCAGCGTGCGGTATTTCCTGCCAGGACCATTCTGCTGCACGAAGGTAAAACAGCACAGAACTATTATTTTGTCGAGAAGGGCTGTCTCCGGCTTTGGTTTGACGGCAATGGAAAGGATATCACGGTTCAGTTCTTTTTTGAGAATGAGGGTGTTTCTTCCCTGGAAAGTTTTCAGAAGAATATCCCCAGCATGTTCTCCATAGAAACGATCGAGGCAACGACGGTACAGGTACTCTCCAAAAAGCTTTTTTCCCAAATGATAAACGAGATGGGAGAAGATCCGGAATTTATGAAAGTCCTGCTGGAGATCTCGTTCGAGCGGCAGCGGCATTATATGAGCGAATTCCTTTCCCGCATCCGGGATACGCCGGAACAACGTTATGCCAATCTTATAAAGGAACGGCCCCATATCGTCCAACGGGTGCCGCAACACTATATCGCCTCCTACCTGGGTATCACCTCTGTCCATCTTTCCCGGATAAAGAACAAGCAGGCGAAAAAAAACAGGCCCGGCGGAATTCGATAACAAATGTTATCGTCCTGTCCCTGGCGCGGGGTCTACTTTTGATAAAAATATTCAACATGAAAGCAGCAGTATTATATGCCCCGGGGGAAATGCCCCGGTATGCGGATATCCCGGCGCCGGCGCCGCGGAACGATGAGGAAGTCCTTGTCTCGGTGAAAGCGGTGGCCCTGAAACATTTTGACAAAAGCAGGGCGAAAGGGACGCATTATTCTGCGGAAGGCGGCAGACAGGAGGGGAAGGTCATCGGGGGCGACGGGGTTTGTGTCCTGCCTGATGGCATGCGTGTCTATGCCCTGGGAGCCAGCGGCATGATGGCTGAAAAGGCGACGGTGGAAAAGGACAGGATCGTGCCCTTGCCCTCCGGATTGGACGATATTACTGCCGCGGCCCTTCCCAATGCAGTGATCGGGGCTGCGATGGCGCTGCGGTTCCGGGCTGGGATCGAGCCGGGTGATACGGTGCTTGTCAATGGGGCTACGGGGTTTACCGGCAGGGTGGCTGTACAGATAGCCCGGTATTATGGTGCGGGCAGGATCATCGCCACGGGAAGGAACCCACAGTCTTTACAGGAGCTGCCGGACCTGGGTGCGGACGAGGTCATTTCCACTCAGCTGACCGATGGGGAGTTTGCCGGCCGGCTTCAGCAGGTACATGGTACTACGCCCCTGAATGTGATCATCGACTATCTCTGGGGACGTACGGCTGAAATGATCCTGGCTTCGTTAAAAGGCAAGGGGGCGTTTACGCCACGGACACGGTTTGTATCGGTAGGCGCTGTAACGGGTGACTTGATCCAGCTGTCGGCCGCGGGTCTTCGCAGCATCGATCTTCAGCTGTCGGGCTCGGGATTGGGCAGCTGGACGAAAGCGCAAGTGAGGGATCTGTTTTTGGAGATCCTGCCGGAAATGTTCCGGCTGGCGGCGGATGGTCGGCTGAAGGTGGATACGGTTCAGGTGGCGCTGCGGGATATAGGGGAATTATGGGATGTAGAGGTGCCTGATGGGAGGCGGGTGGTGGTGCGGATCTGATCAGAGAATCCAGTAAGCGCCGAATTTTCAAAATCCCGCCTCCAGCGCGGACCCGACTACTTCCCAATACAGGAAATGAAAACGTTCGGTTTTAGGGCGTTTGATTGATTTTAGTCCCAGATTAGTGATAAGAATTTTCGAATCTAACAACCATTCTACTCTTTTAATAAATGATCCACAAGCGCCTTCACTTTTGCCATTGCCTCGGCATAGGTCGGTACTCCACCGGCAGCATATGACATGCCCTGAACGAAACGGGTGTATTCAGTAGCGTATTCCGTATCCGTGGTCAGGATCTCCATTAGAATCTGAAGCTTTTGCTCCATTGGCAAACCGGCAATCCTGTCGCAGCGGTGATCGTCCTGGCGGATCATTCCGATCGTCAAATACTTAAAGTTAACGTGAGCTATTGCATGCGGTTGCAGGGCTGCCAGGTCATGAATATGCCGAGCCAGGTCCGGATCGTCGTCTTCCGGCTGGCGGACCCGGTCAGGAACACGCCAAACCAGCGCACTCATTTTGTCGACGGCATTCTCTACAGGATCGATGCAGGCGACGGCCGGTATTTCCGGATTCGCCTTTGTCAGTTCAGCAATTAAAGAAGATACCGGGCGGAGCAAAGGTGGGAGTGACAGGGTTGCTTCTGTAAACTCGATTTGCAGGTGTGGTCGAAGTGTGGACGAAGAACCGACCACGGATGGATAGTCTATGTCGAACGAAAAAAAGTGGTTCTCGTCTCTTGACTTCCATTTAACAACGTCTGGTGGGAAGTGCATGGTGATCGCCTCCTGGACACGGTCCCGAATCGCAGACAGAAGTTTTCGTCGACTACTCCTGGATAATGGTGGCTGTTGCGGTAAGATTAGCCTGAAATCAATGTCCTCGGAAAAGCGCTGAATGAGGCGATGAGCTTTGGATAGGGCGGTGCCACCGGTGAAGGTCAGCTGCGCGCCGAAAAGGTCCGTGTTGATAATCTCTCGGATCATTTGCACGACATACCAATCCTTCTCTACAAAGGCAGGGTCGATGCCCAGTTCGAGGGCAACCTCTACAATCAGCGTTCTATTGGGAACGGCGTTCATAGGTAACGGCTATATTGTTATAGCCGATCTTACGGCTGATCCGTTTATTCACACTGATTAACCGGCCGGTCGGTACTTGTGTCGAGTTCCCCCGCTGGTACTCGATTGCTGCCTTGGATGGGCCAGGACCGGCCCCGAGACGATCCAACGCCCTTTGGGCCAGTGCCGGTAGCGGTTCCACCGGTACAATATTGCCGGTCAGAGAAGATATCTTTCCTTTTGCATACAAGCCATAGCCGATCTTAATCAGTTTTCCTTTTTTGGTGAGGGTCAATAATGCTCTTCCGACCTGGTCATATCCACCCAAATCGTCAAAGTCCTCACGTAGCAAAACCGGCGACTGCTTGCGCGCGATCCGGGCAGCTATTTTACCTTCTATTGTTTTGCTATATTTCATTGCTTATTATCCTATTACACAGGCAAAAATACGACATTTTATTCAGACAAATATACGACAATTATTAAATACAAACATACGACAATTTTAGCTATCACTTCAACCTTTGACAGCTATCCGGGTTTAAACAATAGCGCTACAATCTATTGAAAACCAGTGCCAATAAGCTATCGAGAAAAATGACCTATTTTTAGTGGCATAAGCTATAAATCTCAATGTACAATTACGATAGTTTACGTGCTGTTTGTAATGAATCCAACGCTCTTTCACGAACGGTCATTGATGAGTTCCTGATGTATTATGTCGCTCAGCGAGAAAGTTTGCCCAAAGAGCTGGACCGGCAATTCGCTCCTTTTCGATTGGTTACGAAGACTTTTCAACCTGGTTGGATTGAAATGATTAAAGCACAATACATCGCGCACCGGATTTTCAAAAAGGATGGACTAATCAAAAGATATCTCAACCATGCCGCAGTAAAAGCACTGACTTCTGCTGAACAGGACTATC
>DASZVM010000410.1:0-8703 GCA_035547295.1 Puia sp.
TGGCCAGCCCTGACAGCACTCACCCGATGGTAGTAAAGGTAAGAGGGGACAGCCTCGTTGTCCGGCCGGATAGTCTGCATAGCGGCAAAGCTCCCGACTCCCTTGCCAGAAGACCTGTCCCTGACAGTCTTTTGCAGCAACATCCTCCGGATACCCTTTCGAAACAACATATTCCGGACACCCTTTCGAACCAACACCCGGATACTCTCACCCGGCAACATATTCCCGACACCCTCACGGCAGCCCATCCGCCGAAAACCCTTCCCAATCCCAAACGCTTCCCCCCCGGAGGCCGTCCCGGTCTTAAGCCGCCAGGTATCTCCCCCGTCCCTGCACCCGGACCTGCCGACAGCACAAGACCCGCATCGCCCATTCAGGCAACCCGCATCCCCGACCCGGACCACGAAAAATATACGGATACCGCCAGATCGCCTCTCACCGACAGTACTGTGCGCTATATACTGGCCTTCCACCATGTACGGATATTCTCCGACTCGCTGCAAGCCGTAGCCGACAGCATGTACTACTCCGGCCAGGATTCCATCTTCCGCCTGTTCTACAACCCCGTAGCCTGGGGCAGCGGCAACTATCAGATCACCGGCGACACAATGTATGTCTACACAAAGAATAAAAAAGCCAACAGGCTTTACGTCTTCGAAAATGCCATTGCCGTCAATAAGGTGGGCACCCGGTTTTTCAATCAGATAAAAGGCACCACCATCAACGCCTATTTTAAAGATGGACAGGTTGACTACATGCGCGCCAAAGGCAACGCGGAAAGCATCTATTATGTCCAGGACGATAACAAAGCCTACACAGGGGTCAATAAGGCTCATGCCGACATCATCGATATGGTCTTCGGCGAGAAAACAGACTCGGGCAGAGAGCTGAAAAAGGTCATCATGCGTAACGACGTGGAAGGCAGCATGATCCCTTTCAAAAAAGTCAACTTCGACGACATGGTCCTGCGCGGTTTCAAATGGCTGGAAGCCAGACGCCCCAAGTCAAAGGAAGAATTGTTCGAGTAACCGGGCGTCAGCGAAGGTCCCCATTCGGGTCCATCCATTTTAAGAAACTTCTAACAAAGCGCCGTCAATACTTTCCCATCCTTTTCCGTTCCAATAAGACAAAAACACCATCATGAAAGCCATCACTCTTTGCCTGGTACTCCTGGCAGTCGCCAGCCTGTACAATCATTTGTCAGCACAGGACTATAAATTGGCGATGGGTATCCGCTTCAGCTCGGCCTCCCCCACGCTGAATAACGCTATCAGCGTAAAATATTTCAGGAACGAGACTGACGCCCTGGAAGGACTGATCTCCTTTGGCGACAACCGCTTTGGCATCGGCGGCCTCTACGAAAGACACCAGCTCATCGGCGGTACCCCGGGTTTCACCTGGTTCTATGGCGGCGGCGCCTACCTGGGCTTCGAAAACCACACCGACGCCAACCACGTCCAAAGCCATACTACCTTCCTCGGTCCCACGGGCATCGTAGGCCTGGACTATAAATTCCAAAACGCCCCCATCAACCTCTCCCTTGACTGGAAACCGGAGCTGGACATTATTCCCAGCATCAACTTCGTCCCCGACGCGTTCGCCCTGACCGCACGATTTACCTTCTGATACCCTTCCCTTCCCTAGCTGTTTTTATCCATCCATCCGCCTTATAAAGGCGCAAGAAACCGTGTTTTTAGGTTATTTTTAACTTTATTGCGCTTTTTTGCTGGTTTTTGCATTAATTTTAGCCAATCGAGGAGTCCAAAAAGCTCAACAACCAAGATTATCATGCAAAAACCGGCACTGCTTTTACTATTGATTTTCATATTATCAGGCAGTTCTATATCGACAATTGCTCAGAGAACCACAAACTCTGACAATATCCCGCAACTTCGCATCGCCTTCCTGACAGACATCCATGTTTCACCCGGCGCAGCCAGTGAACCCAACCTGGAGAACATCGTCTCGGAGATCAACGAGGGCAACTATGACTTTGCCGTCGTCACCGGCGACGTCAGCAACTCGGGGCTGGATACAGAACTCATCACCGTCCACCGCATCCTGGGAAACCTGAAGATCCCTCTTCATATCATCCCCGGCAACCATGAGACCAACTGGTCACAAAGCGCCTGCCAGACATTCCCCCGTCTATGGGGCAACGATCGATTTTCCTTTTCCGCCGGCAACTACCTCTTTATAGGTTTTGACACCGGTCCCTTTATGAAGATGGGTGACGGACACGTAAAAGAAGAGGATGTCCGCTGGCTGCAGCAGACCCTGGCCCGGGAAGCGGGAAAAGATAAGACCGTTATCTCCCTCTCCCATTATCCTTTAGGCGATGGTCTCGACAACTGGTACGAGATAACCGATATCCTCAAACGATATAACACCCAGCTGGTGCTCTGCGGACATGGTCACCGCCTGTCGCTGCATAACTTCGAC
This sequence comes from Puia sp., assembly GCA_035547295.1. Taxonomy (GTDB): domain Bacteria; phylum Bacteroidota; class Bacteroidia; order Chitinophagales; family Chitinophagaceae; genus Puia. The sequence continues at coordinate 2,443 of DASZVM010000410.1, forward strand.
GGCCTGCCCGGCATCATGGGACGCGCCGCTCTTATCAGCGGCTCCGATGTCCCCGGCTATAATATCCTTACCCTCCGCCACGACAGCGCCTATGTCTACGAGAAAAGATTGCATGAACCCATCGGTGATCCTTTTATCGCTTTTTCCCTCGATGACCCCTCTCCCGTAATAAAGAACCGCCCGTCCGTCCCCCGCCCTGACTCTTCTATCAATACTGCCTATCCGCCCGCCGTCATCCCCTTCCGGATGAATGACAGCGCCACGATCTTTACGGGTGTATTAGCCGTCGACAAGCACAGGATCGTCTATGGCAATTCCCGTGGGGAAATGATCGCGCTTGATCCGGTGGGTAAGAAAGCCCTTTGGCGCAATCAATATAACGGCTCCATCTATTGCACCCCGGTCGTTGGGAAGGGGGTCGTCGTCTTCAGCACCGTAGACGGCCTGATACACGGCCTGGACATCCGGACAGGCAAAGAAAAATGGAGTTTGCCTACAGGTGAACCGGGCATCAGCGAAGGACTCGTAAAGGATGATGCAGTATATATCGGTACAGGCAGCCACTTTTATAAGATCGCTCTCGCCAATGGCAGGCTCTTATGGAAGAATAGCTCGCCCGAGGGACAGCTGCAGGCAAAACCCGTAATAACGCCCGGGGGGGACGCCATCCTCTTCGGCGCCTGGGACCGCCACCTCTACTGTCTGGATGCCTCGACAGGCCAGCTGAAATGGAAATGGGACAATGGAAAGACCAACCGGCTCTATTCGCCCGGCAATACAGTACCCGCCATCGCGGGAGGAAAGGTCTTTCTGGTGGCGCCGGACCGCTATATGACAGCCATCGACCTGGCCAGCGGCAAGACCCTGTGGAGGAACAACAGCCGTCATGTCCGCGAATCCATGGGCATCTCCGCGGACGGCCGCCAGGTATATGCCAAGCTGATGAACGATACGATCATCGCCGTCAGCACACAGACAGACTCTTTCCATATTGTATGGGAGACCAACGCAAAGTTCGGCTATGAGCATAACCCCTGCCCCATGATAGAGAGCAATGGCGTGGTATATGCGGGCACAAAGAATGGGGTATTCATCGCCGCCGATGCAGCCACGGGAAAGATATTGCTTGAACACAAGGCCGGCAATTCTTCCATCAATGAGATCACCAGGGGTGGCGACGGCAATATCTGGATCAGCCTTATCGAAGGCAGCATTCAACAATATATCTATCCACATACAAACTCAACTTTAACCGGGAAAAACTAAAAATCAAACATTATGAGAAATCTAAAAGCATTGTCGCTCCTCGGACTGCTGTGCTGGTTTAGCAGCCACGCATTCGGGCAGCAGATCAAGGGCGAGGTGATCGACAAGAACACCCACGCCCCCGTCCCAGGTGCAAGCATCGTCACAGCGGGCACCAAAGGGGTCACCACCAATGCATCGGGCCAGTTCAGCTTTGATGCCAAAGGAGCAAGGTCCTTCACCGTATCCTCTGTAGGCTATCTTCCCAAAAACGTATCCATCACTGACGCAGCCAGCTATTCCATTGAGTTGGAACCCTCCGATAAATCCCTCGACCAGGTGGTGGTCGTAGGTTACGGCACACAGAAAAAAGCCGATCTCACCGGTGCGGTCTCCACCGTGGACGTGAAGAAGACCTTCGACAGCAAACCTCTGAACGATCCGGCCAGGGCCCTGCAGGGCATTGTACCGGGTCTGACCATCCTGTACGGGAATGGCGGACTCACCTCGAGCGCCGACATCAAGATCAGGGGTATCGGCTCCATCAACGGCCAAAGCAGACCGCTGATACTCGTCGACAACGTACAGACTGACGATCTGTCCATCATCAATCCTCAGGACATAGAAAGCATCTCTGTCCTGAAAGACGCGGCATCCGCATCCATCTACGGGGCCAGGGCAGCCTTTGGCGTCGTACTTATAAAGACCAAGTCAGGCCGTAAGAACCAAAAGACCACAGTCACCTATACCAACAGCTTCGGAGCCAATAAACCCACCATTATGCCGGACTTTGCAGATCCCTCGGCTGAAGTACGGGCGCTGAACGATGCAGGCAAACGAGGTGGCACGGCCGACCCGGAAACTTTCGGCATGGATATGGACACACTGGCCGCCGGTATCGATAATTGGAAGAAATTATATGCAGGAAAGAATAAAGGTCTCGAAATGATAAAAGGAGAAGACTGGGAGGTAAGACCCGGGAGCGGCCGCACCTATTTTTATAAAGTGTGGGACCCCAAAAAGGAGTTCTTAAGCGACTATACCTTCTCGCAGATCCATAACCTGGCCATTTCCGGGGGCAGCGAGAAATTCAGCTATTATCTTTCCGGCGGTTACAGCCAGGACAACGGCATCCTGAAAATGAACCCGGATGTCGTCAAAAAATATAATATCACGGCCAGCATCAATGCCTCCGTTACATCCTGGCTGGATGTAAACGCCAAAATGCTGTATCGTAATTTTCAATATGACTATCCTTATCAATACCAGGACTATTGGTATTATTTCTGGCGCTGGGGCGCTTATTTCCCCTACGGTACCTACCAGGGACATTATTTCAGGGTGAACTCTGCATATATGGATGCCGCCAGCAAGGCCGGCCTCAGCGACAACTATACCCGTGTCGATCTGGGCGCTACATTGAAGATCACCAAAGATCTCAGCTTCCGCGCAGATTATACCATCGGAAGGGACAACTCTCTCCGCCATGAGTCGGGCGGCCCTGTTACAGCCTGGGATTTCTGGAGCGCCGGCTCCCTCGTGCTGACCAATATTGCCAGCGCCTCGTCCGACCAAGTGAGCTACTACTCCGGCAGGGCCATGGTTAATACTTTCAATGGCTATCTGACCTATCATCATACATTTGCAAGCGATCATAACCTGAAGGTCATCGCCGGTATCAACACCGAGAGCGATGAGAACATCAACTTTCAGGCCAAGGCAAATGGGTTGCTGGATCCGGCACAAGCCGAGCTGGGTCTCACCTATGGTCAGCAGGCCGCTACTTCCAGCACCTCCGGTGTTCCGTTGGGATGGAGCCGGAACGGGCACGGTAAAAAAGCATATGGCGGTTATTTCGGCCGTATCAACTATGCATTCCAGGATAAATATCTCCTTGAGCTGAATACACGATATGACGGCTCATCTTATTTCCCGCCGCAGGACCGCTGGACCTTTTTCTCCTCGGCATCCGCCGGCTATCGTATCAGCCAGGAGAAATTCTTTGAAAAGCTAAAACCTACTATTTCGGATATGAAGATCAGGGCATCGTATGGCGAACTTGGCAACCAAGATGTGACCCCTACAGGCATAAGCCCGTATCAGGCTGTCATGTCCGGCAACACGGCCAGTTGGATCACCAGCGCCGGTACCATCGCGCAAAATATTACACAGCCGGGAGCAGTCGCCAAGTCGCTGAAATGGGAAAGGATCAGGACCCTTGATTTCGGTCTGGACACACGCATCCTGGATGATCATATCGGCATCAGCTTCGACTGGTTCCAACGGGACAACGACGGCATGATCCAGCCTACCAGCGTTCCCGCGACCTTTGGTACCGGCGGTCCCAATATCAATGCCGGGAATTTCCGTACCCGGGGGTATGAGATCAATATCGACGCCAACTATCAGCTGGGTAAAGATCTCATGGTCTATGGTTCCATCGGGTTCTCCGACGCCAAGACGGTATTTACAAAATGGAGCAATCCGACGTACAGCATCTCTACCGCGCAGAACTATAAGGGCAAGACGTACGGCGAGATCTGGGGATTCGAAACCGATCGCTTCTTTACGGACAGCCTTGACGCGACACAAGTCTCGCAGACAGGAATTGCAGGCAACAATTTCACCTATGGAGCAGGCGATATCAAATATAAGGACCTCAACGGCGATAAAAAGATCGATGGAGGCGCCATGACCCTCGCCGACCATGGCGATGTCAAGGTCATCGGCAATAACCAACCCCGTTACCAGTACAATATGCGTCTGGGCGCCGCCTGGAAAGGCTTCGACATCGACATCTTTATCCAGGGCGTAGGTAAGCGCGACTGGTGGGGTGTCGGCCAAACGGCATATCCTCTCTGGCAAAGCATCGATATCCTTTATCAGAACCAAATGGATTTCTGGACACCGCAGCATACGAACGCTTTCTATCCCAGGCCCTTTCCTGGGAATGGCAGCGGCAAGGTGCCCGGTCTTTATGCCGGCGGCAATAACTTCTATCCCCAGTCGAAGTATCTCATGAACCTGGCCTATACGCGCCTGAAGAATGTTACCATCGGGTATGCGCTGAACAACAGCCTGCTGAAACGCTATGGCATCCAGCGCCTGCGGTTCTACATCAGCGGTGAGAACCTGGCAGAGATCAGGCACAGCAAAGTTCCGCTGGATCCTGAAATGACGGATGTGTCCCTGACATCAGGCTACACCGGCCGCGTATTCCCTTTTATGAGGACATATGCGGGAGGATTGCAGATCACTTTCTAAAAAGCTGTTATTTATCAAGTTTAATTCGAAAAACATGAAATTATCGATAACGCATTGTACCCTTATCATAGCCTGTGCTTGTTTGGGTACCGCATGTAAGAAATATGTAGACGTCAATAACCCGGATACGCTGACGGATCCCAGTTTCTGGAAGACGGAGAACAGCGTCCGGGCCTACAACTGGGAATTCTATAATCTATTCGCCGGATTTGGCAACGGGACAGGCACCAACGGTGATTTCTATTTCCCTACGCTGCATGATGACCAGGTCCCCCCAGGCCTTTACAACTACCCGGTGAACCCTTCACCTTCCAACGGGGATTGGTTCTTCGGTTATATCCGGAAAGCCAACATCATGCTGGAAAGGATCGACATCGTCGATATGCCTGACGAAGCCAAGAACCACTGGAAAGGAGTGGCCCGTTTTTTCCGCGCCTTTCAGTATTTCAAGCTGGTACAGGAATTCGGTCGCGTACCCTGGTTCAGCCACTCCCTGGACATCAGCGATTCGACCCAGATCTACAAGCAGCTGGACTCACATCAGCTGGTGATGGACAGCGTGCTCGCCGACCTCAATTTTGCCGTTGCCAACCTCCGCACCAAGGACGGGGATAACACGATCAACAAATACGTGGCATTGGCCCTGCTGTCAAGGGTGGGCCTTTGGGAAGGTACTTACAGGAAATACCATACGGAAATGAATGCCAGCGCCGATGAGATCAATAAATATCTGACAGCGGCTAAGGATGCAGCCCAGGCCGTTATGACGTCGGGTGTATATTTGCTGGACAAAAGCTATCAGACGGCTTATAATTCAGACAACCTGGCTCCGGACAAAGAGATCATCCTTTATAAAAGGTATGAGGCAGGCATCCTTTCACATTCGCTGATCAACTACCTGTACAGCAGCACGGCGATGAACGGCCTGACAAAATCAGCCGTAGAATCCTACCTGTGCAAAGATGGTCTGCCCATCAGCCTTTCACCTCTGTACAAAGGCGATGCTACCATCACCGATGTAAAGGAGAACAGGGACCTTCGAATGGGCATTACCATCGATACCTCTTATCTTTATTACAAAGGGCATGTCAAGAACAGCTTAACATCCAGCACGGGTTACCGGCCTATAAAAGATCTCCCGGATTCCAATAAGCTGAAAACGATACCTACCGCCGCAAATACCAATATTACGGATGCACCCTTGTTCTGGCTGGCGGAAGTATACCTGAACTATGCGGAAGCTGCCGCTGAGCTGGGCACTATTACGCAGGACGATCTCGACAATACCATCAACAAGCTGCGGGACCGGGGTCTGGTGGCGCATCTTACGGTCAATCCCGGTTTCACCGATCCGAAAAAGGATGACGCAAGTATCAGCGACCTCCTCTGGGAAATACGCAGGGAAAGACGGGTAGAGCTTATGATGGACGGATTCCGGCATGAAGACCTCATGCGGTGGAAGAAGGGACTTAACCTGGATTTTGGTCTGAACTCCCAGGCTTACCTGGGCGCCAAAGTACCGTCCAATAGTCAGATAGTAGACTTTCTAAGTCCCGACGGTTATCTCTCGCCGTACAAATTTCCGGTGACCCGGAAATTCAACGATCCCAGGGACTATCTTTCCAATATCCCTACCAACCAGATACTGCTGTATCCCAAGGATATTGCCGATCACATGCAAAATCCCGGGTGGTAAAATAAAAAATACTATTTTAGGGTGAGAATCAGATTCAACATGCTCAAACAGGAACG
>DASZVM010000411.1:0-5909 GCA_035547295.1 Puia sp.
TTACGCCTACATCCCGGAACCTGGTAACGCTGAACATCGGGCAGAACTTCAGGATACGTGCCGAACACCTGCAATATTTCAGCCGGGGAGGGAAGTTTGCCTTTATCCTCGGCACGCAATTCGATCAGTTCCGCATCACCAGCTACAACAGCGCGTTCAAGGAAGCAGGGCTGTACGATCAAAGCTATTTCAAGCTGGACGGAAAGTTCAGCTATTCCACCAACAGGGACCTGAGTTTTGGGATGGGCAGCCGTTTTGAATGGATCCATTATGACCCTTCCATTACATCCAGCCTGGAGTTCAAGGGACGCAACAGCTTTATGACCGGCTATTTCTTTATCCGCCATAATACGCTGGACAGACCCACCTATCCCCGTAAAGGCACCAGGATAGAGGCAGAGGCGGACTACGTCTTTGAACAAAGCCCCCATGCAGACTATTTTGCTTCCAATACCACCCGCTCGGATACCAGTTTCTCAGACGCCACCTATCAACGGGTGCTGTTCAACCTGGAAAGGTATACACCACTGTCAAGACGCTATACCCTGCTGACCCACGCCCAGGCCGGTATGAACTTCAACTATGTCCACAATATCATGAATGAATTTTCCATCGGAGGCCTGACGAGTAACTTTCACAACCAGGTGACCTTTGCAGGCCTCAGGGAAGGTACTTTCTATTCGACCAGCCTGGCAAAACTGCTTGTCGGGCTACGCTACCAGCTGTTCAGCAACACTTTTATCACCGCAAAGGCAAACGTGCTCTTCAATAACTTTATTACGGATAATAAAAGCTTCTTCACCACGCCGGACTTCCTCTCGGGCTATGCGCTGACCTTTACCTATAATTTTGCATTGGGACCGCTGGAGCTCAGCGCTATGTATTCTGATCAGTCGAAAAGAGTGCTGGGGTATGTGAATATAGGGATACCGTTCTGATAGTTACTCCCGCGCCTTTACAAAATCACTTACCAGATAGCTGATAAGCTTCCCCGTCATAGGATCGTACCGTCCATCCTCCAGCGTGACGGCCCCCTCGCAAATATGCAGATAAGCGATCTTCGAATCCGTCGCCGCGAGTGTCACATATTGCCGTGCATGCAAAGGCATAAGCCCCGAGGGGGTCATCCCTGAGCTAAGCACGCCGCCGACGCTGTCCAGGTCCAGCTCCAGCCCGATGTAACTGTCCTCTGTAAACGAAGTGGCATGGGCGACTGCCTGGATAAAGTTCCTTTTCTCCAGGATAAAGATATCCTCGTAGGTAATGAGATCGATAAAAGGGTTGTTCACGATATCCAGCCATACGTTCTGCTGCAGGTAGTTCTCATGGACGCCGATGGCACAGTATTTCTGCAAATAGCCATCCTCTTCCGCATAGCGAAACCCATTGCCGCTGTGCCGGCCTTCCGCAGGACGGAAATCCGTATGCGCGTCCAGGTTGACGCAGTTTATCTGGGCCAGGGGTATCACGCCTGCTTTATGCAGCCCCTTGGCCGAACCCTTGATCAGGGGATAGGAATTATTATGGCCGCCACCGATGACGATGGGTATCCTGCCGGCCGCAGTGATGACCCTTACCAGGTCCTCCACCATCTCGTCAATAGTATGCACCGCATGACGGTATGCTTCCAGTTTCTCTTCCTGTCCATGGGCATTGATCTCTATCAGCCGTTGCATCTCGCTGAAATCAAAATGCCCCAGCACCAGGATATTGTCACCCGTGAGGAAATCGTTGCTCTGGATATTGAGGAAGCAGTCTAAAAAAGGCTGCCAGGCTGTAGAGGTACCTCCCAGACTGCCATTGGCCCGGGCGCCGATGTCTTCGGGAATACCAAACACCACGTACTCTGCCGGAGTCGCCCCGATGCTATCCACCAATGATCCCCCATCGCCGGCTGTCAACACCCGTTCGCCCAGCTTGGTCTCGAATTTCCGGAGCCTGGTCCTTGAGAGGATGTCCTGTTTGCCGTAGACGTTCAGGTATTGCATAAGATTGTTTTTTATATATTGATCTTATCGTTCACGATCTTTAATATCTCTTCTTCGGCTGTAATGGTCTTGCTTTCCAGCTCTTTTCCCCGGGCCAGGACTTTTTCCACCCAGGCTTTATCCTCATAGCCGGCGGCATTGATACGGACATTGAGCCAGGCGCCAAGCACAGCGCTTCGGGCGCACAGGGCCCCTACACCTGCATCGGACACCGAGTTGGGATTGCCCTCCATCGCCATGGCCCTGATAGTCTCCAGGCTGGCAAACGCGACCTCCATTACCCTTAAAGGTACTTCAATAGCTGTTTTCGTCGCGGCCTGGATCGCCGCCGTACGTACAGCCTTCTCCTCATCCGTCCCCCTGGGCAGGCCAAAAGCCGCCATGATCCCGTTGAATGCACGGGTATCCGCATCCACCAGCCCGATCAGCTCCTTTTTACAGGCCTGTCCATTTTCCGCCCAATCGCTGAACTCCTTCCAGCGGGCATCCCATCCTTTTTTATGTGCGGACAGATTGGCTACCATGGCGGCCAGCGACGCGCCCAGGGCGCCTGCATAAGCCGAGATAGACCCGCCTCCGGGAGCGGGGCTCTCGCTGGCAGTTTCGTCGGCAAAATCCGAAAGGCTTTTATGCACCAGGGTATGGTCGGCAGGGTTGTCAAGCAGGTATTCGATGATACGTTCCTCCGGCTTGAAAGGCGCCAGTTCATCAAGACCCATGGAAAGGACGGCAATGCGGATCAGCTCTTTTTCGGACACGCCGGTGGAACGCTGTTGTTTTTCAAGGAAATATTTACCTGCATCCAACATGGCCTGCAGAGGGATCAAACCCACCAGCTCGCTGCCTGTGACCCGCAGCCCTCTCTCTGTCGCCGACCTGCACACTTCGTCGAATGCGATATGCACCGGCGTCACCCGTATGTTTGTCAGGTTCATGGATATCTGTGCAATACCGTACTCTTCTATATACCAGCCGATGGCTTTCACCGCCTTCAGTCTGCCGGGCATAGGTACGGGCTTGGACCGGCCCGCTTCACGCACATCGAAGGCCACGGCATTCGCACGGCGGGTGGAAGTAGTATTGAGATTGACATTATAGGCCACCAGGAAGTCCCGGGCCCCGATGACAGTCGCCCCCCTGCGGGCATCAAATACAGATGGTCCAAAATCAGGAGCCCATTCCGGTAACTGCATCTTCTTAAAAAATCCTTCGTATTCACCGGCCCGTATGACGGAGAGATTGCTCCGCTGTTTGTTGGCCTGGGCTTCTTCATATAAATAGACGGGAATACCCAGCTCCTCTCCTACCCGGCGGGCCAGGGCCTGCGCCCAGGACGCAGTCTCTTCCATGCTGATGCCGGCCACCGGTATCAGGGGACAAACATCGGTGGCGCCCATACGGGGATGCGCTCCCTTGTGAACGCTCATGTCGATGAGCTCACCGGCTTTTTTGATGACCCTGAAAGCAGCTTCCACTACCGCAGCGGGGCTGCCTACAAATGTGACGACCGTACGATTGGTTGCTTTGCCGGGATCTACGTTCAGCAGCCGAACATCTGTTACCGTCCCGATCTCGTCTGTGATCTGGCGAATGATATTCAGGTCCTGTCCTTCGCTAAAATTAGGTACACATTCGATGATTTGCTCCATAGGAGGGCAATTTAAGGAAACTACCGCATTTCCCTCTGCCAAATGGACCTACCCTTCTTCTGTCTCCGGCAACCGCCTCCGGGGCCGGATAAAATCCAGGGGATGGCTCCTGAAATAACGCCAGAGAATGCCCAGGAACTCGGGATAATCCCGCAGGCGGACGCCCCTGCTCTTTGCCGCCACGATAAAGGCCAGGGAAAAACTGGAGAGGAAGTTCATAAAGCCGATGCCCAGCACTCCTGTGACAACAGTAGTCAGATACCAGGGGTCGACATGATCAAAGCCCAGACCATACACCGCGAGCCCGGTATTACCTGCGGAAATGGTGATATGGCGGATGTCGAAATGGATCCCGAAGATCTCTCCCACAAAGCCGGCCATGCCCAGGAAGAAACCCAGGGCTATATTACCCACCAGGGAGCCGGCATGTTTCTCTACATAGCCGGCCAGCCTTTTCAATCTTTTCTCCGGCATGGTCATACGCAAGACAGGATGCGTCTGCAACCGCTCGGCGACATGGCTATACTGGATCTTGTTCTGCACATAACCTGCGATGATCCCGCTGAGGAAAAGAAAGAAGCCCGTGTTACAGGCATACAGCAGCGAAAGGCTTTGCCAGGGATGCTGGTCCTTCAGCATATGCATGGCCGTTTCCCCCGCCGCCAGCGGTGTGCCGAATATCTTATGATAAGCCCATCCGATAAAGAACATGCCGGGGAATACGATCAGCAGGTTGCCGATGAACGAGGCGGTCTGACTCCTGGATACCTTCGCTACCGTAACGGCCAGGTTATAAAGATTGGGTTGTCTTGTATTACGCCGGGTGTCCAGGCTGCTCGCGACGGCACTGGCGGTAAAAGCCGGCTGTTTGGTGGCCAGCGTGGTATGGGTCTCTTCGATAAGGACAAAACCCAGACTATAGTTGATGCTGTAGGCAAAGCCATGCCAGAAGATGGCCATCGGTACCCGGATGAGCAGGTTTTTGATAAGCACCACAAGACATATCCATGCGCCGCCTCCCATTGCGCTGTACAGCATGCTGCGGTATTCGGCCCAGGTGGAAGTAATATACTTGCTCCCTTTCGCTCCCTTATGCTCCGCGATCTGGTAGGCCAGATAACCCATCGTCTGCGACATAAATTCCAGGATGCTGTTCTTCCTGTTCTCATTACGCACCAGCATACGGAAAAAATCGACGAACTTACCTGTGTCGAATGTATGATCCCTATCCAAAAGGTCGATGAGGATAGATATCCTTTCCAGGCGGTTGGCCAGCAGGATGAGGATATAGGTCTGGTGAAGGCTTGCACCCCGCTGTATGTGGTTCTCCCGGATAAAATCAATGGCTTCATAGCATTGCAGCAATATCTCATTGAACTTCCCGGTGATTGTCCTGAGCACGATGTCCGATGAAGGTGTCAGCAGCTCCTTCTCCAGCTCATGAACAAGGTATGATTGCCGCACGAACGGGTTGTCATCCCTGTTCTCTCCCGGCATATAATCAAGCACCTCCCTTTCAAGTCCCAACTGGGCCACCTGGAAGCTCAACGCCTTCAGCGAATACAGCAGCTGTGAGAGGATGCGTTTGTCGTCCACATGCAGACTGAGTCCGATGCTCTCGAAAAAGAGCACCCAATCTTCCCTGGGAATATCCTCCACCCATTTATAATCGTGGCTCAGGTAGAACACCCGGTTGAGTACATATAAAAAGTCATTTTCGCTACGCAAAGGCGGCAGCAGCTTATGCCGCAGCCTGCCGAAGAATTCCTGCCAGAATCCACGGGCCAGCGGTATGCCGCTTTCCATCAGCGCGGAGGAAAGGTCCGTACGCACCAGCTGGGAAAGGATCGCATGCTGCAGGTTGCTCAATAGCACGGGGCTTTGATGAAGAGCCGATGTCACCCGCCGGATGTTCTCCGGGGCAGGACGCTTGCGGATAGAAGAGGAAGGGCGTATGGCAGAGAAAAAGGATACGAGAAAGTCCAGCCCCTGCTGGCTGTCGGAGATGGGTAAGATCGTGCTTCGTCCCGATGCAGTCTCTATGAAATCTATCTTTTCCTTTTTCCTGCGTCCAAACATACTGTAATTTTAAATAAACTCCCCCTCTATCATCACCCGTTCGATCAGATTTGAACCAAAAGCATAAGGCAGATAGGCCAGGGAAGGTATCCGCCGGGTTATGATCAGGTCAGCTCTCTTGCCCCGTGTCAGGCTGCCCGTGATGGCGCCCAGCTCCATGGCATGCGCCCCGTTGAGCGTGGCTGCATTGATG
>DASZVM010000412.1:0-2051 GCA_035547295.1 Puia sp.
CATTGTGGACAATATGCCCTATGTCGTCGTCGAAGCTATGAGCCTGGGTAAAGTGGTGCTGGCCTCCGTCCAGGGGGGTCAGTCGGAAATGATCGAGGAAGGTGAGACAGGATTTTTATTCGATCACAGGGATCCCGCCTCCTTTGCCCGGCAGGTGGAAAAAATACTGGCCTTGCCAGTAGAGGAAATAGGGCGCATCGGCGCCAATGCCAGCCGGAAGGTCCATGCATCTTACGGGTTCGATGTGATAGCACCTCAAAAACTGTCTCTTCTGCACACACTCTCTCAACCATCGAATAACCATTTTCCCTTCCTCTACCAGGAACCCATTTCCCCTCTCCCGCCCGATGCCGCACCCAACCACAGGCTGTCCGTAGTCATCCCCTACTACAACATGGGCCGTTACATCGGGGAATGTCTCCACTCCGTGCTCAACTCCACTTACCAGGACCTGGAAGTCATCATCATCGACGACGGCAGCACCGACCCCGCCAGCATCCGGCAGCTGGAAACGCTCCCCCCCGATCCCCGTGTCACCATCGTCCGGCAAAAGAACAGAGGGCTCGCCTTTACCAGGAACCACGGGGCTGAAATAGCCCACGGGACCTTTCTCGCCTTTCTGGATGCCGATGACAAGGTAGCCAGCACCTATTATGAAAAAGCCATCCGCGCCCTGCGGTACAACGACAATGTTTTCTTTGCAGGCTCATGGGTGCAATACTTTGGCGACAGCCGCCGTCTGTGGCCCACTTTTACGCCCCAGCCCCCCTATGCCCTCGTACACAACCCCGTCAACAGCAGCAGCCTTGTTTACCGCCGGGCGGCATTCCTGGCAGGCGGGCTCAATGATAAAAAGGCTGATTACGGTCTGGAAGACTATGACAGCGTCGTCAGCATGCTGCGGCACGGGTTCAATGGGGTGGTAATACCCGAGCCCCTGTTCCACTACCGCATCCGCAAAGGGTCGATGTTCCGTCAGACCACCCCGGAAAAGCTGTTGTATTCCAACAGATATATAGCTGAAAAGAACAGGGATTATTACACCAGGTTCGCCACGGAGGTGATCAACATATTGAATGCCAATGGCCCGGGTCATCAATTTGACAACCCCACCATCAGCGTGCGTCCTTCTACCACCATTGAGAATGAAAGCCGTTTGGTACGGCATTTGAAGTCCGCCGTAAAGAAGAGTCCCGGACTGAAGAGGATCGCGCTGACAATAAAACATAAACTGAACTTCTAAACATGATCGTAAGCATCCTGAAGGATTGGATAAGCCGCAGCAACAAATTGGAAAGACTCTGGCTGCTGGCCAAGATAGAGTTCAAGCTCCGGTACTATGAGAATAAGCTCGGGCTTCTCTGGGCCCTTATCAAACCCCTGATGGACATCGCCATCTATTACACCGTATTCCAGGTGATCCTGAAGCAGGGAGTGCCCGCCTTTGCCTCCTATCTTTTTATCGGGCTGATATTATGGAACTTTTTTGTGGAATCCACCACCGGGACGGTACAGATACTGCATGTAAAGAAATATCTCTACGAGTACAGCAACATGAATAAGCTGGAGATCTATCTCTCTACGATCATGAGCAATTCCATCGGGTTCTTTTTTAATTTCATCATGTTCCTCGTGTTCTATACGTTCATCGAAAAACAGTCCACCGGGCTTTCCATACAGAACTTCTGGATCATCCCTCTTTTTGTCAACCTTTTCCTCTTGTCCCTCGGCATGTCCCTCATATTATCCAATCTCTATATCGTGGCAAAGGACATACATCAGATATGGACCGTATTCGTTTCGCTGCTGTTCTTTCTTTCGCCGATCTTTTACAAGCTCTCGACCTTCAAGCAGGCGCTGCCTGCCTTCGATTATGCCAACCCCATTGCCGGCATCATTATCAATGCCCGCAAAACGATGATGGAGCATAGTCCTCCCGGCATGAAGCTGCTGTTGTTCGACTATATCTATGCCATCGTCCTATTGATCATTGGCCTGCTGTTATTGAACAGGCTGGGTTCAAAAGCCGCCGAAAAATTATAACCATGACG
>DASZVM010000413.1:0-5044 GCA_035547295.1 Puia sp.
TCCTCCACAATGTCAATTTCTATGGCGATCGCCATACGCCTCTTCCGGAAGCTTATCCGGAACTACAGCAACTGCTGACGGTGATGAAACAACATCCCCGGATGGTCATCCAGATACAGGGTTATGTATGCTGTATGCGGGAAGGTCTTGATGGCAGGGACGCGGACAACCCCTCGGAGCCGCTGTCCGTCCAGCGAGCCAGATTCGTGTATGATTTCCTGGTGGATGGAGGTATCGCCAGGTCGCGGCTGAGCTAAAAAGGGTTTGGTGCGAGTAATAAGATATTTCCTTTGGAAAAGAATGAGCAGGAAAGGGAGGCGAATAGACGGGTGGAGATAAAGGTGATAGGCTTTGAGAAGCCTTAAAACGAAAAAACCCCCAAGGATTAGTCAGGGGCTTTTCAGAGAAATTGGAATTTTAATGCTTTCTTTTTGAACACGAGTACGAAAGCTGGTTTTTCGGATGTTTGGATATTCGGTTACTTCATCGGTATTGGATAGGACAAATCTAGTACAGAAGCAATTGTTAAAAAAGAGCAAAGACCCTCGATTTTTATCGTAGATCTACGATAACCTCCATCGTAATATCACCGACCGTTCTCTTTCAGGACATATCCCATTCCCACCTGCGTTTGTATCAGCTTATACTCGAAATCCCTGTCGATCTTGTTGCGCACATAGCTGATGTATACATCGATGACATTCGTATTGGTATTGAAATCCACGTCCCAGACATTGATGGCCAGGTCGGCCCTGGACACGACCCTGTTCTTGTTGCGCATCAGGTACTCCAGCAGCTGGAATTCTTTGGCGGTAAGCCTGATCCTCTTTCCGTCCCGGTGCACCTCCTTATTATCCAGGTTCATCTCCAGATCCGCGGCCCTCAACATCCTTCCCACCGGCAGGGGCTGCCCCGGAGTGCGTTTGAGCACAGCCCGGATCTTCAGCAACAGTTCCCTGAATTCAAAAGGCTTTACCAGGTAGTCGTCCGCTCCCGCATCGTACCCTTCGATCTTATTCTCCAGCGTGTTCATACAGGTCAGCATGATGACAATGGTATGGGCATTTCTGCTCCGTATCCTTTTACAGAGATCATAGCCATTGACCCCCGGCAGATTGATATCCAGTATCACAAGATCGAATGACCGCGAGTCGAACAGCTGCTGCCCTATCCTGCCGTCATAGGCCGCTTCCACCTCGAAGCCCTGCTCTGTCAGACCCATTTTCAGGGTATCGGCTATCTTCTTCTCGTCCTCTACCACTAATATCTTTCGTTCCATATGTTACCGATAAAATTAAATATTTTTTAAGCCAGCCCCATCCCCGTACTATTCTCTAATCCAATTCTAATATCACCTTAATGTTTCATTAAGACGGTGAGGTTATTTTGGGTGAGGAGTATGTTTATGAACAGATTGCTGCTTTCAGCTGTGTGTTATTCGTGATGGGTGGCCTCCATAGCCTGCCGCCAGTGGACGCCTACTAACTACTGAAGTTTCAGCGCTATGAGAGTGCCGCCCATTGATAAAACCGTCACATATTCTCCGGGTTTTGTCACATTTGCCCCCAGGGAGATGGAGAATGTCCTAATCTTGTGGAAAACATCGGATAATGACAACCCAATCCCTGGGATCCTCCCCCCGCCGGCTCCGCTGGAGAGAGCATGAGCTGATACTCACCACCGTCATCTGCACACTGAGCGTTGCGGGCAATATCTGGCAGGTATTGGACAACTCATGGGCCTTGCTGAATAAGGAATACGGCGAGCCTTTCTATAACAATAATATCCCGTTCAACTATGCCACGAATATCCTGCTGCCGAATATTTCCGTAGCTATTCTCCTCTATCTCTCTTTCCTGGTAATGAACTTCTCCATCCTTCCCCGACTGCTGCAGACGGATGCGCCTGTAAAGGGCTCCTTTACGTTCCATTTTTCACGTTCCGGCGGTATCGAAATGAAGGGGGATGCGGGAGCGGTGCTGAAGCGCACCCTCTGGGGCATCGTTTATGCCTTGTTCGTCATGATCGTGCTGGGCGCCGGATGGGGTCTGGCCATTTTCTACAGGAACAGATATGTTTATTCCATTCCCGGTAATGAAATGGATCCACGGCAGGTGATCATGGCCGGCGGGCTGAAAAAGGCTTTCTGGGTCATCGTAGCCTATCTGCTGTACGCCTCCATCCGCGAGGCAGCCATCGGCAACCTGACACGCTCGTCGCAATGGAGAGCCTTCCGGATAAGATTGACCAACCAGATCACGGGCGCCTTAACGGGCTATTTTATTTTGTTCTATTTCTTATTCCGCTTTGATGTGATGGACGACAAGGCGTATGGGTTATTCTTCTGGCCCCCTGCCATCGTGCTGACCTACCTCACTCATATCTTCTGGCTCTTCCCTTTTAAGGGACAACGATCCATTTTCAAAGGTCCTGTATTCAGACGCCTGCTTTGGTCTACCCTGCTATGGGTCGTCCCGTTCAGCCTGGGTTTTTGCATCGCGGTCGATGAACCG
Organism: Puia sp.; assembly: GCA_035547295.1. Classification (GTDB taxonomy): domain Bacteria; phylum Bacteroidota; class Bacteroidia; order Chitinophagales; family Chitinophagaceae; genus Puia. The sequence continues at coordinate 2,514 of DASZVM010000413.1, forward strand.
AGGATATTCATGCCTACCCTCATCACGGCATGGTTTTTCTCGCTGCTGCTGCTCACCCCCATCTCCCTCTTTATTTACAAGAGGCGCAAGGACAGCATCCTCCGCTTCCGCGGGCTGGAGATCGCGCTGGACAAGTCCGAGGCCGACCTGCAATTCCTCCGGAGCCAGATCAACCCCCATTTCCTTTTCAATTCCCTGAATACCCTCTATGGGACGGCCCTCCAGGAAAATGCTTTCCGGGCAGCGGAAGGCATCCAGAAGCTGGGGGATATGATGCGCTTTATGCTCCATGAGAACCACCAGGAAAAGATCCCCATGTACAAGGAAATAGAGTACCTGAAAAATTATATAGACCTGCAGAAGCTGCGGACGCAATCCTCGCCCGATATCCTCATCGAATCCGATATCGACGGGTCCGGCTGTGATCATATGATCGCCCCCATGCTGCTGATCCCCTTCGTGGAGAACGCTTTCAAGCACGGCATCAGTCTGAAAGAAAGATCCTGGGTGAACATCCGTCTCCATTGCGACACAAAAGGCATCCTGTTCGAGGTAAGGAACAGCGTCCATGTCCGCAAGGACAACGACCCTGAAAAAGACAAGTCGGGCGTGGGCATGAAAAATGTGGTCAACCGCCTGCGGCTGATCTATCCGGGCAAACATGAGTTTTTTGTAAACGGCAACGACAAGGAATTCTTTATCCAGCTGCTGATCGAGCCGGGAAAGATCGGTACATTCGATAAAACTACGGCATAATCATGTTGAAAGCAGTGGCTATCGATGACGAACCCATGGCGCTGGAGGTGATCAAAAGCCTGTCGGCAAAGATCCCCTTCCTACAGCTGCAGGCCTGCTTCACCAATGCCTTCGAAGCGATGGGCTATCTGAAAAAAGGGGATACCGACCTGATATTCCTGGATATAAAAATGCCCGACATTTCGGGCATCGATCTGATGCGCAGCCTTTCCCATCCGCCCATGGTGATATTTACCACGGCCTACAGCGAACATGCGGTACAAAGCTTCGAGCTGGACGCCATCGACTACCTGTTAAAACCCTTTTCACCGGCCCGCTTTCTAAAAGCCTGTCACAAGGCCCATGAGCTGTATACCTTAAAACAGCAGCATGCGGGCGGCCATCCCCATCCCGGCCATATCTTTGTCAAGAGCGGCTATGGACAGATACGTATAGACCTGGGAGACATCCTGTTCGTGCAAAGCACGGGGAATTATATGCAGTTCGTATTGCCGGAAGAGAAGATCCTCTCCCGTCTCACCATGAACGAGGTGGAAGAGCTGTTGCCGGCAGGCGCCTTTGTCCGTATCCACCGGAGCTACCTGGTGGCAAGAAGCAAGGTCAGCCGTATCGAGAGAGGGTCTGTATGGGTAAAGGACAAAGAGCTGCCCATCGGAGCGGGCTATGCCCATGAGATCGAAAAGATCATCGGCCGGGTTTAAGCCTCTTTTACCTCTATCTTATCCTGGTATACCAGTATCGTGCCTGAGTGGCCGGCGGCCAGCATCTTCTGATACACTTTATTCACCACGCATTTATTCAAAAAACGGGACAGGTATTCCACTGTGCTGATATGGCTGGGGTTGATATGATTGCCCCCTTCGTCTACTAATTCAATACGGATATTCATTGTTGGTCTCTTTTTTTATTGTTTTTATTGAGCTCCCGGACTTTGGGTCTCATGTATAATGATCTCTGCGCGCCGGTTCAGCCAGGACTGGTTCGGGTCCCTGTTGTTCGCCACGGGGTCGTCGCTGCCGTATGCCTTGGCCTTCATATAGTCGGAAGGTACGCCCCGGCTGTTCATATACTCAAGCACCATCTTGGCCCTTCTCCTGGACAGGAAATTGTTGTACTGATTGTTGCCTATGTCATCCGTGTACCCCTTGATCTCGATGGAAAGACCGGAAGGTTTGCGGCGCAGGTGGTCTATCACCTTGTCTATCGTTGAGAATGCCTTGGAATTCAGGCCATACTCGTTGAACTCGAAATAGACGACAAACCGCACCACGGGCATGCCGTTGACAGTATCCATCCTGTAATCGTCGTCGTTGAAATCCCCCTCCAGGTTGAAGTCATCATAAAGACCTCCCTTGTGCCTGCCGCCGGAAGAACGCCTGCGTCCGCCGCCATCCGGCCCATCGTATCCATCCCTGCCTCTTCTGCCGTCAGCACCGTCGTCGCCATCCAGCCCATGCGCTTTTTTGACAGAGTCCATATTGATGGTAATATAGTTATTGATCACAATACCGCCATTATTATTTTTAGCCGTAGTATCCTTTTTCTTGTCATTATCTTTCCCGGGTCTGTTATACGGCGAATTGTCCTCCTTCTCCTCCTGTTTCTGCTTCCTGTTCCTGATAGGCAGATAAATGCCCACGGAATACATCGTAGAATTGGAGATATTCTTGCTCACCGCATATCCGTAGGTCAGCTGACCCAGCACCATGATCTTTTTTGAATTGAATTTAGCCCCGATGCCCATGGGAGCGCTGACAAAAGAAGCTTCATTGATA
>DASZVM010000414.1:0-3128 GCA_035547295.1 Puia sp.
TGTAATCGCCTCCTTTAATTCCGCCAGGGGAAATCCCCTGTATTCGCCCGGTACCCACTTGCCGGCCTTATCCGTAAAATGCCGAATTTTTTCCACATCTGAGACAATCGCTACCCGCCGCCACCGGGCAGCTTCCTTTAGCCCCAGCCAGGCATCGCTGATCCATGCCCCTGTCGTAAAGTCGTTAAGGGGCGCATCCACCAGGAATACGTAGTTCAGCTTATGCTCTTTATCCACCTGTCTGTTAACCTCAGGAAAGACAATATCCCTGTAATCCTTCAGGCTCACTTCACCGCTGGCCCTGAACCCAATGACATTGGAAGGCAGTCCCGTCATCTTTTCGATCATAATAAAATTTTGTATATGTTATCAAAAACCCTACCATGCCGGAGGAAAGCTGTTTGCCACCATTTTCCTGTAACTTGTCCCCGATAACTTTTTTTTAACAGCCGCGCTTATTATCCTTGTGTCGCCAAATCAACCAGATGAGATCAGTTTTTTATTTATGTGCATTGCTTTTTCCGGCATTCGTTTCCGCGCAGGCTCGTCACGTTATAAGCGGGACCATCAGGGATAAGCATTCCGGGGAGACGCTTATCGGGGCCAGCATCATCCTGGCGGAAAGCCCCAATATCGCTGCCGTAAGCAATGCTTACGGGTTTTATTCCATCAGCGCTGCCCCCGGACACTATACCATGGTGGTCAGCTTTTCCGGGTACGGCAGTGACAGCATAACCCTGGACCTTGCAAGGGATACTTCGATATCGGTGGGGCTGGAGACCGGCGTCAGGCAACTGCAGGAGGCCGTGGTGACGGCCGGCAGGAACAATAATGTTTCCAAACCTCTCATGGGCGTACAGAAGCTATCCATCAATGAGATCAAGGACCTGCCTGTGCTCTTTGGGGAGAAAGATATTTTGAAGACCCTGCAGCTGTTGCCGGGCGTTCAGTCGGCGGGGGATGGCAACAGCGGTTTTTTTGTACGGGGCGGAAATACCGATCAGAACCTTATCCTGCTGGATGAGGCCACCGTGTACAACCCCTCTCATCTGCTGGGCTTTTTTTCCACCTTCAATTCGGATGCCATCAAGGATGTAACGCTGTATAAGGGGGCTACGCCGGCGGAATATGGAGGGCGTCTCTCTTCCGTGCTGGATGTAAAGATGAATGACGGCAACAACCAGGAATATCATGCCAGCGGCGGTATCGGGCTTATTTCTTCCCGTCTGAACATCGAAGGTCCGATTGAAAAGGACAAGAGCTCTTTTATCGTCAGCGCCCGCAGGACGTACGCGGACGTTTTTCTCAAGCTGTCGAAGGACAGTGCGACCAACCAGAACAGCCTGTATTTCTATGACATCAATGCAAAAGCCAACCTTCGCCTGAGCGCCAGGGACCATCTTTTTTTCTCCGGCTATTTTGGGAAGGACAATCTTGGGTTCGGGAATACGTTTGGCATCGACTATGGAAATTCAACGGGTACCCTTCGCTGGAACCATATTTTCAACAGCCGGCTGTTCTCCAATGCTTCGCTGATCTTTAGCAAGTACAACTACAATATCCGGATCAATTCCGGGAACAACAATATCGGCATCACCTCTTACATCAGGGACGTGCATTTCAAGGAGGATATGCAGTATTATGCCAATGCCGCCAATAAGCTGAATTTCGGCATCGATGTCATCAACCATACTACTTCCCCCGGCGTGATCTCGGCATCGGAAACCTCCAGCTTCAATCCTTTGACGCTGCAGAATAAGCATGCGTGGGAGAGCGCCGTTTATTTTTCCCATGACCTTTCCCTTTTTACAAAGCTCAATATCAATTATGGCCTGCGGGCAGGAGCGTTCACCGTGATGGGGCCAGGCAGTTTTTATACGTATGACAAGGAGGGCAATGTCCTGGATACGGCCGATTATTCCGGCGGGAAGGTCGTAAAGAACTATTTCAACCTGGAACCCCGTTTTTCGGCGAGCTATAAATTTGACAACAGCAGCTCTGTCAAGCTGGCGTATACCCGGACCACGCAGAACTTGCACCTGCTGTCCAATTCCACTTCGTCCAACCCAACGGATGTGTGGATCCCCAGCAGCAATAACGTGCAGCCGGAAATTGCCGACCAGGTCTCTGCGGGATACTACCGGAATTTTCATGACAATCAGTATGAGTTCTCTTCGGAGGTGTATTACCGTGACATGAAGAACCAGATAGACTATAAGAACGGCGCCCAGCTGATAGCCAATGAGAATGTGGAATCTCAGATCGTATCCGGGAAGGGCAGGGCTTATGGATGGGAGCTGTTCTTCAAGAAGAAATACGGGAAATTCAATGGCTGGGTCAGCTATACGCTTTCCCGGACAGAACGCCGGTTTGACGAGATCAACCAGGGCAGCTGGTTTCCCGCCAACCAGGACAGGACCCATAATCTTTCCATTGTGGGCATTTACAAAGCAGGGAAAAAATGGACCTTATCGGCTGACTTTACCTTTTACAGCGGTAATGCCGTCACCTGGCCCAGCGGGAAATATGAGGTCAACGGGCAGATAGCTTTTCTTTATACTCAACGGAACACCTATCGTATGCCGGCGTACCATCGCCTGGATGTCGGCGCCACGCTGCAGGGCAAGAAGACGAAGAAGTTCGACAGCAACTGGAATTTTTCCATCTATAACCTGTATGGCAGAGAGAACCCTTATAGCATCACATTCGAGCAGGACCCTGACAATGCCGCCAGGACCAGGGCCTTGCAATATGCTCTTTTCCGCTGGGTGCCTTCTATTACGTATAACTTCAAATTTTAGGAAATGCGTCGTTGTATATTTATCCTGACCATCCTGGTCTGTCTGTGCTCCTGCAAAAAAGAGGTACATCTCAACCTGGATGATGCCGGCCCTCACCTTGTTATCGAAGGTACGGTGACGGATGCCGCGGGGCCTTATACGGTGGTGATCAGCCGCAGCGTTAATTTTTATGGGGAGAACAGTTTTCCGCCTGTCAGCGGCGCTTCGGTGAAGATCAGCGACAATGAAGGGAATAGCGACAGCCTCAGGGAGACATCGCCCGGTGTATATACGACGCAGACGCTGACGGGCAAGCCCGGCAATACGTACACTTTGTCAGTGAAAGTG
>DASZVM010000415.1:0-3352 GCA_035547295.1 Puia sp.
ACCACGGTAGATCCTCCAGTCGCTGCGCAACAGCGGTTCCTTCACAAGCATAAAGGTCCTTGCCGTCTGTGTAAAGACAATACCCCTGATAGTGATATTCCTGACGGGATGCTGCGGGGTGCCGTTTATATGGATCAGATCTGTAAGCCTGCTGACGGAAAGGTCCGCCGTCTTCAGATCAGCGTCCGGAGGCGGGTACAGGTACATGGTCTTGGTATGTTTATCATAGAACCATTCACCCGGAGCATCCAGCTCTTCGAAAATGTTCTCTACAAACCGATAGCGGGTATGCATTTTTGCAGGCCGGTTATTTTGCCATCCCCCTTCATATTCCAGGCTGTCGCCGGCATTTTTCCCGGTGATGAGATAATGAAAGTCCCCCCATTCCCCGGCATGCAGCGCATGCATATAGCCGCCCGCAGGATCTTTCCAGCTCCTTGCGCGCTGACTGCTGAAAGCATCGGCCGCGGTGCCATGATAAACCCCGGCATTGCTGTCATAATTCGGGTAACGGGCCATGCTGAGGCTTTTCCCGTTGAAAAACAGCTGGTCAGGCGCATCTTTCAGATCGACATGCGCCTTTAGTATCCCGTTCTTATATGGCTGCCATACGGGTTTGATCCGGATGGACCCTGTAATCTCTACCTTCCCGCCATGATAGGCTTCGATCATCAGCGAATGGAGCCGGTATGTTTCGGAACTTATATTTATTGTCGAATCCAGGCTATACTGTCCCGCCATGATATAGATGGTCAGATCGCCTGTCTTGTCCGCAGCCCTGTTCAGTGCTGTGGATATTGTTTTCAACGGTCTGTCGATGGTGCCAGGCCCCCGGTCATTTCCGGCAACGGAAACATATATCTTATCCTGTGCATAGCCAAGGGATGCCGCGGTGATCGCTGCGACAAATAGCAATAGTCTCATTTAATATAATGGGTTTTGGGGTATATTGTTGGCTACGAACTCGGTGTAGGGGATTAACCAGGTGTTGTTATAGGGTCCTACGGGGTTTACCAGTCCGCCGCCCCGGATGGCCTGGATATTTCCGAACGTACCGGTACGTTTCAGGTCGAACCAGGTGCTTCCTTCCTGGCTCAGCTCATGTTTCCTTTCCAGCCACACCGAATCCCTGAACTGTGCCTGGGTCAGACCTGCAAGATCGGGGACGTCCGTGGGAGAAGATTTGTCAACTCTTGCCCTCCACCTGATCTTGTTGATATACTGGTAAGCATTTCCCGGACCATTGACCTCGTTCTCCCCTTCCGCGGCGATCAGGTACATTTCTGCCAATCGCAGATAGGGGGATGTATATGCGGTCAGGGGTCCCAATCCCGACGAACTTGGGCCTACGCCCTGGTCTATTGCGGTATTATTTACGAACTTTTGAAAATACGGCGCCAGGGTATTGCCGCCAGGGTCCTTATAAGTCTGCTGTATCCCCCACGCCTTTCTTTGATCGCCGGGAGAAAAACTATTGATAAACCATGTCGCGGGGACCAGGATAGGCAGGTATTGCGCTGCGGGACAGCTCATGGAATGTAATGGATTACCGCCATTAGCGGGAACGTAAAGCTTCTCCCATATAGATTCCGTCGTGTAGGCGGTGTTATGGAATACGGCGGAAAAGTCGTCAAGCAGCCTGAACTTCCCTGAGTTGATAACTTCCAAAGCCTTATCCCGCGCATTGGTATAATAGGCGGTCTTGTTCAACGGATTGCCTGCCATGGTTAAATAAACTTTCGCCAGCAGGGCGGTAGCCGCCAGTTTGTACACCCGTCCCTGCTGCGGTGCATCCGCAGGCAGATTGCTCTCCGCATAGTTCAGGTCGTCCAGGATAAAGCTATATATGCTATCCTGGCTGGTCCTTGGTATCTGCACATCGCCATAGCTCCTGATCGTGGTTTTCCGTAAAGGGACATCTCCATACAGTTGTACCAGGTAAAAGTAGGCGAAGCCTCTGAGAAAGCGGGCTTCAGCGGTAAACTGTGCTTTTTTTCCGTTGTCGATACCGGCGCCTGCCAGGTTATCCAAAATAAAATTGGCATCCTTTATCAACGTATAAGCGCTGCCCCAGGCATTGATGGTATTGTAATACACCGGGCTGGGCGCATTCTGGTACATGGGCAACGCCTGTTCCGCCGAAGGGGAAGGCTGTCCGTAAATATCAGTACACATCTCCAGCAGCATGTATGGGTTGTACCCGTACATGCCCGGCACATCCGAGTATACGCCGATCACTGCCGACTCATAGCTGGCCGCATTTGTAAAAAAAGAAGAAGGGCTGATAAAGGTGACCGGCTTTTCTTCCAGTGTCTTTTTGCATCCCGGCAATATAGATCCGATAAATAAGATCGTTATTATAAAATAGGTTTTCATGCTGGTAAATTTCATCGTTTAAAAATTGATCTTCAAACCGCCTGTTACAGACTTCATCGAAGGGTAAATACCTCTGTCCCATCCGTTGATGGTTGCCGAGCTCCAGGCTGCTTCGGGATCATACCCTGAATATTTTGTGATGGTAATGAGGTTCTGACCGCTTACATATACCCTGATCGAAGATGCTTTGCCGGACCTGGATGTTTTGACGGAGAAATTGTACCCAAGCGTGATATCGCGGAGGCGCAGGTATGACCCGTTCTCCACCCACAAGCTGTTGGCGTAATCCCTGGTATACTGCATGCTTGAAAGCGAAGGCTTATCGCCGCTGTTGCTGGTGCCCGGACCTCTCCATCGACGGTCATATGCTTCCTGTGTCGGCGTCCATAGTCCGTTCAATGTAAGGTTGTATTTCCTGAACTCGTTGACGATGTCATTACCGTAGGAGCCAACGATCAGCAGGGTAAGGTCAAAATTCCTGAACGTCAGCGTATTGTTGAACCCGAAAGTAAATTTGGGTTCCAGGTGCGTCAGGGTTACCCTGTCGGAATCGGCATTGACCAATCCGCCGTGATGAAAATTCTGAAATCTATAATCGCCGGCATGTTTTTGCGGTTCGCCATTGTCGATGGCTTCCTGGTCTGTCTGGTATACACCCGTGACCTTGTATCCGTACAATTGCATCATGGACTGACCGACGATGAGGGGGAACCAGTTGCCTCCCGTGCCGAATTCTTTATAGGTCACCGGTTTACCGCCGGCATCCCTGCCGAGATCCAGCACTTTGGTAGCATTATGCGAAATGGTGAGCACGGAGGTCCAGCTAAAGTCCCGACCTGTTATATTCCTCGAAGTGAGCTGGAACTCATACCCCCTGTTCTGTACAGACCCTACATTCTGCAGTACCTGGCCAAAACCGGATGAGCCGGGTAAATTAACGGGCAACAGCAGGTTGGTCGTCTTTTTGTTATAATAA
>DASZVM010000416.1:0-5755 GCA_035547295.1 Puia sp.
CTGAAGGGCTGCTGCCGGACGGCCTGCCAGGGCGGGAAAGGTCATCATGTTGAAGTAGTCGGGGTCGGCGTATATTCCTTCTTCGTAGAGACTTTTATCTCCCACGCGTATCAGTTGCGAGTTTCCTGAAGTGGTACGTACTACATATTTCAGCTCGGGCATTTCCTGGCGCAGGAGAGGCGCCAGGGGGGCGCAGACATTGTTCCCCGTATGGATAACCCCGGCTCGCTGCTGGTTGAGCATCAGCCTGTAGATGGCAGCGCGGTTGACGTGAAATGCATCCATGCTGTATTCATGGGTGATCCATAATACCATGACGATGCTGGTTGCCAACCCGGCAGAGAGACCGATGATATTTATAAGCGAGGCGACCTTGTTACGAAGGAGATTGCGCCAGGCGATCCTGAAATGGTTCTTTAGCATGAGCATATGGGTACACAGTAAATGCCAGAGTGGTAAATGATTTAAAACCAACAATATAACAAATGCTTTGCTGCCGCATACTGTTCAGTTTTGATACAGGGCATGCACATTTTTACGTTAGGGGGCGGACCGTTCGATATTGCACGCTTATGGGCAAAATCGACACGGCTATTGCCAATCCTGCACGCTGGTGAACTCATACAAGCGATGTACAAAATTCCAATTTATTTTGTCGATCGCTGATACCTAAACCGGTTTCTCATGAAAAGATCGCAGACTGCCACCACAGGGTTGACCATCCTCTTTGTAACATTTGTTTTTTTCGCCCAGGGACAATCGCTCGTAAACGTCGTCAAACCTTCGCCTACTGTACAGGCTATGCAGAAATTCGGGGACATACCCGTAAGTGCCTATACGGGCGTTCCGGAGATCACCGTTCCCATTTATACAATAGAATTCAGAGATGTCAAAGTCCCTATTTCTTTGAATTACCACGCCTCGGGGATCAAGGTTTCCGAAGAAGCCGGCAATGTGGGGCTGGGCTGGTCGCTTAACGCAGGCGGAGCAGTGTCGAGGAACATCATCGGGGGGGATGACCTTGACGGGACCACCTATCTCAGCAGCGCATTGCCGGACCTGGACAGCGGTATAACTTATCAGAACCGTATACAAGGAGGCTGCGTGCTTGCGCTTGTAAACGCGGGCCCACGACCGTTGCCTACTTTATTTAACTATGATCTCACCAATGTGCTGGGCAATGATTTCCCCGCAGATTTTCAGCCGGATCAATACTATTATAATATTCTGGGCAGATCGGGCAAGTTCACCATCAGGCATAATGGCCAGGTGCTGCTGGAGAAACAGGAGAAGCTGGATATCACCCTTACCTCGGGAGGGGCAGGCTGGCAGATAAAGGACGAAAATGGTCTCATTTATGATTTTACCGTTTTCGAAACGTATCAGTCATCTGCGGGCACCCCTCAGCAACACAAATCTGCCTGGTTCCTTACGCAAATAACATCCCCAACGGGAAATAAGGTGACATTCAATTATACGGCATTGCCCTTGAACCCCATAACGCCCATGGGGTCGTCCTATGAGATCAGAGATGTTTTTCAGGCTGTCGTTGATTTCGGAGGAGTAACCTATCAACCTCCTACACTTGGGTACAGAACAGGGACCAACCCGGTCAGCACCTATTATTCTCAACAGCTGTCCAGCATCGACTTTACCAATGGGGTAGTTCGTTTCAGCTATTCCGGCGATCGTACCGATCTGCCCGGCGCATTCAAGCTGGATAGTGTCTCTGTATTCAGCAAGGATGCTCAGGGAAATGTATCTGCCACGCCTGTAAGGACCACCAGCCTTACATACGACTATTTTTTTGGCGAAACTTATCCCCTGAATGGATCGCTGCAGGTCAATACCCAAAAAGGCCCCACCACTACCCGGCTAAAGCTGATGTCGGTGAAGAACACCGGCTATCTCAACGGACAGCGGACGGCGGACAGTCCATATACATTCTCTTATTATGAAAAGGACCCTTCTCTTCAGCCCACCAAAAACTCCATCGCCAGGGACCATTGGGGGTATTATAACGGTAAGAACAGCAATTCTTCCCTGATCCCCAGCTATAATTCGTACACCAGTGATGACCAGGTTCAAACCCTGGTGGGAACTCCGGGGCCGGAACGGGACACGGATACGCTTTATTCGAAACTATTTTCCCTTACTTCCATCACCTATCCCACCGGCGGATCCACGGAGTTCCAGATGGAGGCTAATGATTATGATCCTGCCCTGTCATCCGTCAACGATCATTCCAACTTTGCCTATCTGGAATCCATCGTACCCGAAGTTTCCTCGACGGGATATGATGGCTATAACCACAGGCCGTATTCGGACTCCATAATGGACCTTTCCAGCGAGTATTACAATATTACCAATGGCACCGGTACGCCGGTGAGCATCAACGTGACAGTCCGCTGCGCTTCGGACGATAGCTATCTACAGCTGAATACCTCCGATCTTATCTATGTTACCTTCATCGGTCAGGATGGAGGCGTTGTCCTTACAAAGGACCTGGGCAACCTGGGTATTTGCGGGCCCGGTCAAACGCTGGCCTGTCTTTCCAAAAGCGGACCGGCATATACTTATACCTATACGAACATTTATCTTCCTCCCCAAAAATATACTGTCCGTACTTATGTGGACAACTCACTGCGCAACACGGTGATGGATTTTCTCGTCGATGTGCATTGGAGCGCCAGGATATCGGGTAACCTGCTGGCCGAGCCGTCGTTAGGGATACGCAACTATGGGTATGCGGGAGGTTTGCGGGCAAGACGTATCATCGACCATGACGGCATCGATTCCGCAAACGATCATGTGAAGCGATACGTGTATCATTACACTGCCGATAAAGGGAATGGGTTACAGGAATTTACCTATGGCCGGAGGATGTCCCGCCCTCAATATTTCTATTTCGAATGGGTGCAGGGCGTTCACACCGAGGGTATCGCCAATTATTATTACACGAGCGAACATTTGATGCGCAGCTCGGACAGCGATATCCCTTTAAACGGGTCTGCCGGCGGCAGCCCTGTGGGCTATGACCAGGTGACAGTCCTGGACGGGGAAAATGGAGAGAACGGGAAGACGGTTTATACGTATTACAATCAGCCGGATGATATATACGACTATAATTCTGTCAATGGCTTACCTCACCGGCCACCCGTCACCAGCTCTACCGCGTATTCCCTGAACGGCTCGCTATTGCAGCAGGTGGACTATGCAAACGCCGGCGGCAGCTTTTATAAACGAAGAGAGATCACCAACGACTATACCCTGTTCCCTGCCCGTCAGAATACTTTGAACGGTTTCGAAATGAGGGTGCCGCTTTCAGATGGGACCAATCAGCCTGCAACTTCCGGATGCAGTCATATCCTTATGTTCTATACCGCGCTTCAATCACAATGGAACTATCAGCTGGATCATGAGGAAAAGATGTATAATGGAGGGATCGACACGTTCAATTACATCGACAATCATACCTACTATTCTTACGAGAACCCTGCCCATTTCCTGCCGACGCGCAGCATGACCTTCAACAGCAAGGGGGATACGGTGACGACGATTACAAAATACCCGCTGGACTATGCGAATGGAGGCAGCTCCGACGCTTTCAGCATGGGTATAAACAAGCTGAATACAGCGCACGTTGTCAATGCTCCGGTGGAGGTCTATAAGCAGATCAATCCCCTGAGCGGGACACCATACGTAATATCCGGCACAATTACAGCGTATTCAACGACCCTTCCAAAGCCGGTGCAAGCCTCCCGGCTGGATCTCCGGCAAACCATCGGCTCGTTTGTGCCTTCTTCCATCACCGGAGGGATCACGACAAAGGACCCGAACTACGCTCCTCTTATAAGCTACGATCAGTATGACAACAATGGCAATCTGTTGCAGCAGCACAAGGTAAACGATCTGATCCAAAGCTACGTGTGGGGGTATAACAACAGCCTGCCGATTGCCCAGGTATCCAACGCTGCCGCCAAAGATATCTTTTATACTTCCTTTGAGGATGCTGACGGGAACAGTACCGACGGAGACAGCAGGACGGGCAAAAAAAGCAGGACGGGAGGGTACGGCAAGTCATTGTCCGGTCTGACCAACGGCGCCTATGTATTGACATGGTGGACAAAGTCAGCTGGACAATGGAGCCTCCAGCGTCAGAATGTTACGGTGAGCGGCGGTGCTTATACCATCAGTCTTACAGGTCAGGTAGATGAGGTTCGTTTCTACCCCCGCAATGCGCTCATGACCACCTACACCTATGACCCGCTGATCGGCAGGACCAGCGAATGCGATGCCGGCAGCAAAATAATATACTATGAGTATGACGGGTTAGGCAAGTTGAAGGTTGTAAGGGATCAGGACCGGAATATCATTAAAACGGTGGATTATCATTATAAGGGTCACTAATAGATTAATAACTTTTTTATGTTCAAGGATATTAAATACCATGGGGTGATACTTTTGCTGTTGTGCTTTTTTTCGACCGTGCACGGACAGATAATTATAGGTCCGGCGATAAATGGCCCCACCCATATATACTCCGGCGACAAGGCGTGCTATTCCGTCACCTGCGGCAATACATCGACTACCTGGTCGTCGACCATTGGATTCTCGTTGGGTTCGTCGACCTGCGGGCATCCGCCGTTTGCTTATCTTGCCAACCAGTTCCAGTTCCCCTCCACTTCGATCTCCGTGCTCTCGGGTACGATCAATTCTTTTAGCTGTGGGGGGAACCTTTCGCTCAACGTGCAGGTGTATCCTCCGATGGGACCGGCGTCCATCACGCCCGGAGGGCAGACTGTCATTGTAGGCACGCCTGCTGCGCCCTTTGTGGCGGCTACACCCACCGGCTGGGATGGTAATTTTACCTACAATTGGCAAAGCTCGACCGACGGTACCAACTGGACAAGCGTCGCCGGCACCCAGGCATTTACACCTCCTTCTTCTGTGGTGGGTACGACCCTTTATAGAGTTGTTGTATCCGCCACTTCCGAGCATAGCTCCATCGCTTCCGTGTCTGTAACGGTCATCCCTCCTCCTTTGGTCCCGGGTGTCCTTACCCCCGGCAGCTTAACCCTGCCTCCTGGTACGAGCCCCGGCATTCTTACCGCGACAAAAGCTTCAGGCGGCGGGTGCGGCGGCAGTTATGGTTATCAATGGCAAAGATCCACGGATGGCGGCACATGGTCGGATATCGCAGGGGCCACCAATCTTTATTACAACCCCGGTAATATCGGGAGCACCGTTTTTTACAGGGTAAGGATCATCTGTGGGACAGACACGGTCTATACAGCCGTTGCACGATATACCGCCAGGACGGTAAGCACGGATATGAACTTTATAAGGGAACGAACGGTCCTGAAACCAGGAGTGATGGATACGGTTACTGCGGACGGTCTGACAAACGCAACCGATGTCAGACAAACGACACAGTATTTCGATGGTCTTGGACGACGGGTACAGACGGTAGCAAAACAGGCCAGTCCATTGCTGCATGACCTGGTTACCATGCAGGCGTACGACCGTTTTGGAAGAGAAGCGGTTAAATACCTGCCCTATACATCGCCTTCGACAGACGGTAATTTCAAGACCAATCCCACTGGTGAGCAAAATAATTTTAACGCGGGTCAGTTCCCCAATGATCAATATTTTTATGGTCAGACAGATTTCGAAACTTCACCTTTAAACAGACCCCTAAAAGATTATCAGGCAGGCAACAGCTGGGTAGGAAACGTCAAAGGAGTTTCGAGCC
>DASZVM010000417.1:0-12710 GCA_035547295.1 Puia sp.
GGAAGCGCCAACACCAGCGGTCCGCACATACCTATGCAATGGAAGCTGCTGATCAATCCGAGCGACAAGGCCGTTGCCATCAAGGTCCACATAGTGAAGTGATTATAGTACGACAAAAGGTCTTTCTTCAAAATACCGGACGCCGCCGCTTTCCCACTGTATCCGCACTGTATAGCGGCCAGGTTGTACAAGACCGGCGGTGATGTCCTGGCCGGCGCCGGCATCCGGGCGTAAGACGATGTTCCTGTCCCGACCGGCATCCGATGCACAGTAGAACTGTATACTGCCTTTGACGGCGGTATTCCTCATTTCCCGCGGCAGCGTGAGCGTAATGGTCCTTCCCTCCTGCCGGAGGTCTACTTCACCCGAAAGCGCATCCGCTTTTTGCCGGGCATCGATCACCTGCTGGTAACCCAGCTCATCCTTGTAATACTCTTTGGTTACGAGGTCCACCGGTGTCTTCATACACCGGTAGGTCATATAGGACATCATGCCGGCGAAAGCGGCAAATACTAACAGCAGGCCCCTGCCCCAGTTAAGGCGGAAAGAAGCGGATCCTGGTGGTGAATGGTGTTGCATATGTTTAATTTTTTTCTTCAGGCATGGGACCTACCGGCCCCAGGAAACTGGTACGTATCTCATCGATCTTTTTATTGCCTTCATAAAGGCCGACGTGAAGGACGGTTTTTCTTTCGCTGATGGAAGTCCGTGGCAGCACCAGGAAGAAAGTGCCGGCGCCTTCTTCCTCTTTTTTCAGCGGTATCATGCTGCCGCCTATGACATCCACTTTGCCGTTGTGGTCTTCCAGGCGTACCTGCAGCGGGATATTACGGGTGGTCTTATTGGCGATCTTAATGTTATAAAGGTTGGATACGCTGTCGGCACCTCTTTCCTGGTAGAGCATGCCCGGCGCCCGCATGATCGTCGCATCCACGTCCTTACGGCTGATGAGCAAGGCGGAGAGGATGCTCAGCAGCACGCATAGCAAGCCTGTATACAGTTTCATACGGAGCGTGTACTGCAGCGGTTCATTATTGATGATACCATTTTCCGAAGCATAGCGGATAAGGTTCAGGGGGCGGCCTGTCTTTTCCATCATATGGTTGCAGGCATCGATACAAGCCGTGCAGCCTACGCATTCCAGCTGCAAGCCGTTGCGTATGTCGATGCCGGTGGGGCAAACCTTTACGCATTGGAAGCAATCGATGCAATCCCCGGCGCCGGCGGTATTGTTCTTTTTATATTTCCCCCGGGGTTCACCCCGTTTATAGTCATAAGCTACGATCATGGAATTGCGATCCAGCAGTACGCTCTGCAGCCGGCCGTATGGACATACTACCGTGCATGCCTGCTCCCGAAAAAAGGCGTATACGGCATAGAATATGCCTGAGAAGACCAGCAGGGACAGCAGCCCGGCGATATGTTGGCCCACCGGTTCGGTGATGATCTTCCACAGCTCTTTCACCCCGATGATATAGGATAAAAAAGTATTGGCGATGATGAATGCCAGGAGAAAAAATATCAGGTGTTTGGTAGTTTTTTTTAATATTTTGCCCGTCGTCCATGGTGCGTTTTTCAGGAGCTTCTGCCGGGGAGCGTCCCCCTCGATCAGGTATTCCACCTTGCGGAAAAGCATTTCCATAAAGATGGTCTGGGGACATACCCATCCGCAGAACAGACGGCCGAATGCTGCGGTGAACAGGATAATGAATATGATAAAGGTCACCATGGCCAGGCCAAAGATGAAGAAGTCCTGGGGCCAGAAGACCTTACCGAAGATTACAAACCTGGCCGCGGGGATATTGAAAAGGAACAGGGGTCGTCCCTGGAACCGGATGAATGGCAGGGTAAAGAACAGTATAAAGAACCCCCAGCTGATGCAGGTGCGCAAATTGTACCATTTCCCTTTGGGTTTCTGGGCAAAGATCCAGTTACGGCGGCCTTTCGCATCCACTGTCGCCAGATGGTCGCGAAAGGATTGGTCCTGTGTTGCCGCCGCAGACTGTTCGGATATAGGGGTTGGAGATCCCATAGTTCTTATTTTGACACGGTGCCCTGGGGCGCTTTTGCATTTGCCGGATGGGTACCCTGCAGTGATAGTACGTAGCTGGCGATCTGGGCTATCTGAGAAGGAGAAAAGTCATCTTTCCAGCTTTTCATGCCTTTGTCGGCCCAGCCGTATTTTATCGATTTGAAAACATCCTGTATGCTACCGCCGTGAAGCCAGTATTCGTCGGTGAGGTTGGGGCCGACGCCGCCTTCCCCGGCCTTGCCATGACAGGCGAAACAGGTGGTCTCGAATACTTTCCGTCCGGCTGCCAGGTCGCCTTCTGCGGTGAGGACCTTTACTGTGTTCTCATCCACCAGGCTGGCGGTTTTTTTCAGGTAAGCTATCTTTTGCTGCTCGGCCTTCTGAACGGAGATGGTATATTCTTCTGCGCTCAGCGGCGCGCTGTGGCTGACATGATATCGCCACAGGTATACGCAGGCGAAGAGTATGCTACAATAGAATCCGTAGAGCCACCAGGGCGGAAGGCGATTATCCAGCTCGCGGATGCCGTCGTAATCGTGTCCCAGGTCGAGCGTGACCTCCTCTTCGCTGGATCTGAAGCGGTTGATCTTTTCCCACCAGGAAATGCGGGGAACAGCGGGTTGGGAGGTCGCCTGCCCGGCAGTCTGTGCAGCGGCAGCTTTGTCCTTTTTATGGATGGACAGGACCAGCTTTACATTGTACAGCAAGGTCAGCAGTACCAGCACTTCAAGCAGGATCACTCCGCAGATCATATAGAAAGCCGTATCGGAAATGCCATTGACGGCCCGGGTCGAAGACAGGGTTGCAGCCGCCGTTGTCTGATCCTCTGCGTGGGCCGGGGTTGGAGAGAAAGCTGCAAACAGCCATGCAAGGACGACGACAGTCGTGGTCACGGCAGCTCCCGGAGAGCCTGTCCGTGCCAGTCCGCCTGCATAGGTCAGCTCCTCTTTATCTGTTGTAGTCTTATCGTCGGCCCCCGGCTCCGGCTTTACGGGTATCTGCGCCACGCCCCGCAGCACATTCGCCAACAGGGCGATGGCAATGGCAAGGATGATCATGATAATGATCGCCAGGACGACGAAAGGGTTGCCGGTAACGGAAGGTGTATCGGGATCTGCTGCGTGGACGTTCATACCTGACAGCAACAGGACGATCAACAGGAGGGGCGCTTTGCCTTTGAGCTTATCCAGCGGCAACTGCCGCAGCTCTTCCATCATGTTCTTGTCCGCCCGCAGGGCCCAGATGGACATGACGAGGAAGAAGAGGGCGAATATGAGCAGGGACGACAGCCCGTATATGCTGACGCCGCTGATCTTTTCCAGGTAGTGTATGAATTTCATATGCTGAATATTTTTGGGTTATTTACCGGCTGTCTGTTCCTTTGGGGCTTCCTTAATATCTTTTCCAAGTCTCTGCAGGTAGGCTATCAGCGCAACGATCTCCTTGTTCCTGCCGGTCTGTATCTTATCCGCCCGCAGCGAAGCATCGATGGAAGCCTCCTGTGCGGCAAGGTCTTTCCCTGCCTGGTCGCGTGCATATCCATCCGGATAGGGAACCCCCAGTCTCCGCATGGCCCGTATCATGTTCCCTGTCCTGCTGGTATCCAGTTCCCTGTCCAGCAGCCATACATAGGATGGCATAATGGAGCCGGGCGACATGGAAGTGGGGTCCAACATATGGTTGTAGTGCCAGCTGTCGGGATATTTCCCTCCCACCCGTGCCAGGTCGGGGCCTGTCCGTTTGCTACCCCACTGGAAAGGGTGATCGTATACAAATTCGCCTGCCTTGGAGTATTCCCCATAGCGGGCCACCTCATCCCTGAAAGGGCGCACCATCTGTGAATGACAGAGGTAACAGCCTTCCCTGATATAGATATCGCGGCCATACAATTCCAGCGGCGTATATGGTTTTACGCTGGTGATGGTAGGTATATTCGATTTCACCAGGAAGGTGGGTATGAGCTCGATCATGCCGCCGATGGCCACGGCTATAAGGCTGAACACCAGCATCTGCATGGGCCGGCGTTCTATCCACCGGTGCCAGTAAGTCTTGCCGTGCGTCGGTATCTTTTTTGGCAAAGGGGCGGCTTCCGCTGCTTCATCAGCGATAAAATTGCCTTTTGCGATCGTCTTCCGCAGGTTGTATACCATCAGGAAAGCACCGATGAGATAAAGGGCTCCCCCTATGCTGCGGGTTACATACATGGGAATGATATGGGTGACGGTCTCCAGGAACTGGAACCTCAGCTGGCCCTCCTCTGTAAAGTTCTTCCACATCATGCTTTGGGTAAACCCTGCCCAGTAAAGGGGGATAGCATAAAGGACAATGCCGATGGTACCGATCCAGAAATGGGTGCCTGCCAGCTTCTTTGAGTATAAAGTGGTGTTCCACATGCGTGGAATGAGCCAGTACAGCACGCCGAACGTGAGAAAACCGTTCCATCCCAGCGCCCCGATGTGTACGTGGGCGATGGTCCAGTCGGTGAAATGGGAGATGGTATTGACGCTCTTCAGGCTCAGCAACGGTCCTTCCAGGGTAGCCATGCCATAACAGGTGATGGCGACCACGAGGAATTTCAATACGGGGTCTTCCTTTACTTTATCCCAGGCACCACGCAGCGTAAAGAGGCCGTTCAGCATCCCGCCCCAGCTGGGGGCGATCAGCATGATGGAAAATACCACGCCCAGGGATTGCGCCCAGTCGGGCAATGCGGTGTACAGCAGGTGGTGCGGTCCTGCCCAGATATATATAAAGATGAGGGCCCAGAAATGGATAATGGAAAGCCGGTAGGAATAGATGGGCCGGTTGGCAGCCTTGGGCAGGAAATAATACATCAGTCCCAGGTATGGCGTGGTAAGAAAGAAGGCTACGGCATTGTGGCCGTACCACCATTGCACCAGCGCATCCTGCACCCCGGCATACCAGCTATAGCTTTTCCACATGCTGACGGGCAGCTCGACGGAATTGACGATATGCAGCATGGCCACGGTGACCCAGGTGGCAATGTAAAACCAGATGGCCACGTAGATATGACTTTCCCTCCGCCGGATGATCGTACCGAACATATTGATCCCGAAAATGATCCAGACGATGGCAATGGCGATATCAAGGGGCCATTCCAATTCCGCATATTCCTTTCCGGTGGTTTTCCCGGCCCAAAGCGTGATAGCTCCAATCACGATGATGAGCTGCCAGCCCCAGAAATGGACCTTGCTCAGGGTGTCGCTGAACATCCTTGCCTTACACAGCCGCTGCAAGGAATAATATACGCCCATAAAAATACCGTTGCCTACAAAGGCGAAGATGACGGCATTGGTATGAACGGGGCGCATACGGCCGAAGGTCGTAGCAGGAATGCCCAGGTTCAGCGCGGGATAATACATTGCGGTGGCAGCCCACAATCCGGCCAGCATGCCAACGATGCCCCAGAACATAACGGCAAAGCCAAACCATTTAACTGTCTTGTTGTCGTAATAGAATTTTTCAATTTCCATGTAGTCCGTTTTTATTTTGGTCAGGGTTATTTTCTTTGGGATTGTCGTCGAACAATATGCGCCGGGGAGGAGAGAACTCATCGTCGAACTGATGATGTTTTACGCTCCAGATGAATGCGCCCAGGAAAAGGGCGGCTACGGAGAGGCTGGCTATCAGCAGTAAAATGATCGCACTCATTCAGTTTATCTTATTTGTAAAAATATCCCGATGGGTATCGTTTGATGATGACGGTTGTTATGCGGGGGCATGATCTTTCTCAGCAGGTGCCGTAGTCATAAGCCCCAGGTATTTCGCGGCCCATGTGGCGGAGCCGTATGTCACCAGCAAGATGCTGAGGGAGCTGGCGGGCATGAGGATGGCGGCTACCAGGGGTGAGAGATCGCCCCGTACGGCAAAGGAGAGCCCGATGATATTATAAAGGATAGAGAGAATAAAGCTGGCGAGGATGATCTTTTCCGCCATGCGGCAGTACCGTATGAACCGCGGCAAACGATGCAGCTGTGCCGCATCCAGGATGGCGTGACTGGCGGGAGTAAAGCTGTTGCCGTCTACAGCCATTGCAATGCCTGTATCACTTTGCCGTAATGCAACGGCGTCGTTGAGACCATCACCTACCATCATCACCTTTTCCCCCTGTCTTTGCAATCTTTGTATATAATCCGCTTTGTCTTCCGGTGATTGGTTGAACAGGATACGGGCGCCCCTTCCCATCAGGGACTGCAGTCTTGGTCTTTCCCTGTCATTATCCCCTGAAAGAAGGGATAGCCGGTAGCTTAAGGCCAGCCCACGCATCATTGCGTCGACGCCATTCCTGTAATGATTCCCAAACTGGAAGTAACCCATAAACCGATGGTTCCAGGCAACGTATACACAGGTGTTGGGGTCATCCATGGCCGACCCTGTCACAAACGAATAGGAACCGAGGGCCAAATGATTCCCTTCGACCCAGCCTTCCAGTCCTTTACCTTTTATTTCCTGAAAGCCCAGGATAGTGCACGATCTGTCTTTTTCAAATTGTCTGGCAAGCGCCCTGCTCAACGGGTGGGTGGATTGGGCCGCCAGCATGGCCACAACATTTTGTTGTTCCGGGGTCAGGGGGATGCCCTGGTATTCCAGGTCCTGACCACCAGGTATCGTCAGGGTGCCAGTCTTATCGAATACGATATGAGTAGTACCGGTTATATTTTCAATGACCCGGGCGTTCCGCAGATATAGTCCGTTATGTCCCAGGATACGCAGGATATTTCCATTGGTGAACGTACTGGATAACAGCAGCGCACAGGGACAGGCAACGATAAGCACAGCTGTCACAGCGCCGGCAATGCGATGCGGATCATGGACCCACCAGTAAATGGCCGCACAGGCTGCAATAGCCAACAGGATATAGGTGAACCGGCGGCTGAGCAGATGGATAAAGGAATGTTCTTCCTTCTTGTCTTCCTGCCTGTTCCACAGGCTGGTGAGATAGCTTTGCGCCACTTCCTTTACGACCAGGACTTC
This sequence comes from Puia sp., assembly GCA_035547295.1. Classification (GTDB taxonomy): domain Bacteria; phylum Bacteroidota; class Bacteroidia; order Chitinophagales; family Chitinophagaceae; genus Puia. The sequence continues at coordinate 7,028 of DASZVM010000417.1, forward strand.
TATGGCAGCGCCTGTCTGGCGGCCGCCTGCATAGATCAGTTCGCCCATGTCCTTTGTCACGGGCAGCGATTCCCCCGTGACAAAACTATAGTCGATAAGCCCCTGTCCTTTTGTAATGATGCCATCGGCGGGTACCAGCTCGCCGTGGTGGATAATAAGTGTATCGTCACAACGGATATCGGGCAGGGCTTTGGGGATCTCCCTGTTTTCCTGCAGCACGGTGACGGCAATGGGAAAATAGGATGTATAATCCCTTTCAAAGGACATGCGGCGATGGGCCCTGTCCTGGAGCATACGACCGGCCAGCATGAAAAAAACGATGCCGGTCATGCTGTCAAAATAGCCACTCCCTGTCCCGGACAGCACTTCATACAGGCTCCGGCCAAAAGTGACAAAGATGGCCAGCACGATGGGGGTGTCGATATTCAGGAACCGGTGCCGGAGGCCTTTCCAGGCAGTCCGGTAAAAAGGGACGGCGCTATAAAAAAATACGGGTAGGGAGAGCAGTACGTTCAGGGTGCGAAACCAGCCGCGCAGATAGGGTTCGGCCCCCTCCAGTCCCAGGTATTCGGGGAAGCTCAGCAGCATGATGTTCGCAAAACAAAAGCCGGCAACCCCGAGCCTGTAAATATTGCTCCTGCTTGCAGCGGGGCGTGTCTGTCCCAGGTCGCGCAGGCTTATATAGGGTTCATAGCCTGTGGAGGATAACAATTCAGCCAGTTGCCGCAGGCTGATCCTGTCCTGGCTGCAGACAATGGAGACTTCTTTTGCCTCGAAATTCACCCGGGACACGATCACTCCCTGGTGCAGCCGGTGCAGGTTCTCCAGCAGGAAAAGACAGGAGCTGCAGTGTATCTGCGGCAGGTAAAAACAGACATGGGTCTCATGGCCGTCCCTGAACGTGATAAAACGGGCGGCGATATTCTCATCTTCCAAAAAGGAAAATTTATCTTTATAGGAAGGGTCGTTGCGGGAAATACCCGGTCTGTCATTCATCTGATAGTATTCACAAAGACCGCTGCGGTCAAGGAGCTGAAAGACCGTCCGGCAGCCCTCGCAGCAAAAGGTCTTTTCTCCCAGGGTGATGGACGTGGATGTACAGGGGTCTCCGCAGTGGTAACAGGTGGTCTTTATACCGGTGGTCGTAGCCATATGCAATTAAAAGACAAGGTAATCCAGGGGGTGTTGCGGGGACATGACGGTTATCAGCGTCTTTCCTGATCTTTGTCAGCCAGGCCATTTCCATGAATTTTTTAGTATTGCGGAGCTCTCTTTTAGTAATTTTCCACCCTAAAATTTCCATCCATGCGCAGACTGCTCGTTATCGACGACCACGACGACATCCGGGAAAATATTGCCGAGATATTATCATTGGCAGGTTATGAAGCTTTTACGGCCGGGAATGGCAAGCTCGGGGTGGCAACAGCCATCAAAGAGCAGCCGGACCTGATCATCTGCGATATCATGATGCCCGAGCTGGACGGCTATGGGGTATTGCATCTGCTGAGGAAGAACCCTGCCACCGAGCATATTCCCCTGATATTCCTTACTGCCAAGACGGAACGGGCGGATTTCAGGAAGGGCATGGAAATGGGCGCGGATGATTATATCACCAAGCCTTTTGATGATATCGAGCTGTTGAATGCCATAGAAGTACGGTTAAAGAAGTACGATGTTCTCCAGGCCAAATATCCTTCGGATGAGAAAGGCGTCAGCGAGCTGATAAAGGACCTCAACAGCTCAGGTCTGCTGAATATGCAGCTGGACCTGTACGAGACGGAGGATCTTACCAAAAAACATACGCTTTATACCGAAGGGCGGCGGCCAAAGGTCCTTTATTATCTTCGCAAAGGCAAGATAAAGGCTTTCCGGGTGAACGAAGACGGTAAGGAATACATTACGAACTTTTATGCCGCGGGGGATTTCATCGGCTATCTGCCCCTGCTGGAAGGCAGGAATTATGAGGATACGGCGGTCGTGCTGGAAGACGCCGAAGTGGTAATGATCCCACGCGATGAATTTGTAAATGGCGTTTTCAACGATATTACGGTGGCGACCAAGTTCATCCGGCTGATTGCGCAGAATGTGCAGGAAAAGGAAGAAAGATTATTGAGCCTGGCCTATGGGTCCCTCCGCAAGCGGGTAGCCAAGGCCCTGGTGGACATTCATGGCAAGTTCCACCAGGAAGAGGGCGGTGCCACAAAGACGGTCCAATCATTGGATATTTCCAGGGAAGATATCGCTCAATATGTGGGCACAGCCACGGAATCCCTCATTCGGACGCTCAGTGATTTCAAATCTGAAAAGCTCATAGAGATAAAAGACGGCAAGATCCGGATACTGGACCTCAGCCGTCTTAAAAATTTGCTATATTAGCCATATCCAGTCCATGGTCGTTCTGCTGACGCAGGGTCCAGTGCTGGGTCATGCGCGTTTCCAGCCAGAGGTTACCGCTCTTGCGGAGTACCTGTGCAGGCAGACCGAACTCATATTGCAGCAGCACTTCCAATTCACTTACCTTCATATTGTCCGTCACGCCAAATTCATCCCATAGGAGCTGTCTGGCCTTCTCATTCATTGCCCCGTCCGGCTCTCCCGGCTGCGACTGTCTGCTGACGGCTGCGTTGTCTGACGTCGCGTTGGAAGTCACGCGCTTCTCTCCCTTCCCTCTGCTGAAATCAATCTTCAAAAAAGGATAGGCTCCGCTAAACTCATTTTGCACCTCTTTGATAAGAAGCTGCCGTGCGATATGTGACATAATATATGCTCCCATGACAAATGTTATTTTATAGGGTGAAAGAGGATATGATCTTTATCGCTGCCGTACATGATCTTCGTCATATGGATCATGGTTCGGCTATTTTCAGCACCATCCGGCCCTGGATATCCCCTGCTTTCATTTCATCAAAAACGCCATTGATGGCTTCCAGGCGGGAAGTGTGCACTGTTGCCCTTACTTTTCCCTGTACGGCAAAATCGATGGCTTCCTGCAGGTCCTGCCGGGTGCCGACGATGCTGCCCCGGACGGTCAGCCTGTTGAGTACCGTCTCGAAAATGGGCAGGTCAAAGCTGCCGGGAGGCAGGCCATTCAGGGAGAGCGTTCCTTTTTTTCTCAATGCGGACAGTCCCTGACGGAAGGCAACGGGTGATACGGCTGTTACCAGCACGCCATGCATGCCCCCTGTCTCTTTTTTCAGGAAAGCGCCCGGGTCCTGGTTCATCGCATTTACGGTAAGGCTGGCGCCAAGGTCCTTTGCCAGCTGCAGCTTTTCGTCGTCGATGTCGATGGCCGCCACCCGTAATCCCATGGCTTTTGCATATTGGACGGCCAGGTGACCCAATCCCCCGATGCCGGAGATGGCTACCCATTGTCCGGGCCTGGCTTCTGTTTCTTTCAGTCCTTTATAAACCGTGACGCCTGCACAGATGATCGGCGCCATTTCGATAAAATTGATCCCAAAGGGGAACCTTCCGACATAACGGGCATCCGCCAGGACATATTCCGCATAACCGCCATCCACGCTGTAGCCGCCGTTCTGCTGATGGTCACAAAGCGTTTCCCATCCTGTAGTGCAATATTCGCAACAGCCGCATGCGCTGTATAGCCAGGGCACGCCTACGACATCGCCTTCTTTTACGTTGGTCACTTCCGGCCCGGCGGCGACCACATAGCCGATGGCTTCATGACCCGGCACCAGGGGCAGCTTGGGTTTGACGGGCCAGTCGCCGCTGACGGCATGGAGGTCCGTATGGCAAACCCCGCTGGCAATGACCTTTACCAGGACCTGATGGGTCCGGGGTTCAGGTACGGGCAATTCTTCTATCTGCAAAGGCTGTCCGAATGCATGTACGACGGCAGCCTTCATGGTCTTGGGTAACATATAAATAGTTTTAATGATGTACAGTAGCAGATGAATGGTGGTAACGTTCGTAAAAAGTCCGCTCCAGCGCTTCCCTGTGATCCGGGTGCGCTATGCTGATGAGCGCATGGGCCCTTTGTTTCATGTTCTTGCCAAAGAGATCGACCTTGCCGTATTCGGTAACGACCCAGTGGACATGGCCCCTGGTAGTCACTACACCTGCCCCCTCTTTTAGGAAAGGAACGATACGGGACACGCCTTTGGAAGTGACGGAAGGCAATGCGATGATGGGCAGACCATGTTCTGACAAGGAAGCGCCCCTGATAAAGTCCATCTGGCCGCCGATGCCGGAGTATTGATAGGTACCCATGCTATCCGCGCACACCTGTCCTGTCAGGTCGATCTCGATGGCGCTGTTGATAGCCGTGGCTTTGGGGTTTTGCCGGATAATGCTCGTATCATTGACATATTCGATGTCCATTACCCGTATCTCGGGGTTGTCGTCGACAAAGTCAAAGAGACGGCGGGTGCCGTTGATAAAGCTGGTAACGGAATAGCCGGCGTTCAGCTTTTTTCTCCGATTGTTGATCACCCCTTTTTCGATCAGGGGTATGACGCCGTCGGAGAGCATTTCCGTATGCAAGCCCAGGTCCTTATGACCTGTGAGGTTCTTCAGCACCTGGTCAGGGATATTCCCGATGCCCAGCTGCAGGGTAGCGCCGTTCTCGATCATGGAGGCGATGTGCTCTCCTATCCGCTCGACTATAATGTTTGACTTGTCCGAATAATCCGTCTCAGGGAGCTCCGCCTCGTGCCATACGAGGGCATCGATGTCCCGGATATGCAGAAAGCCGTCCCCATGGGTACGGGGCATACGGGGATTCACCTGGGCAATGACGTGACGGGCGACATCTACGGCAGCACGGGCGATGTCCACGGAAGTTCCCAATGAACAGTAACCATGTTCGTCCGGCGGTGATACCTGTATCAGCGCTACATCGATGGTAAGGATATTCCTTTTGAACAGTTGTGGTATCTGACTGAGGAAGACGGGTACGTAATCCCCGTCCATGCTGTTGACGACGTTGCGGGTACAGGCGGATACGAACAAAGAATTATAAAAGAAGCTGCCTCTGTATAAAGGATTGTCGAAATCTACATCTCCCAGTGTCGTGATACTTACCAGCTCTACCCGGTAAAGCTCATTGTGCCTGGCTTGCAGCGCCTTTACAAGGTGGACAGGGGTAGCAGCGCTGCCATGGATAAAGACCCTGTCCCCCGACTGTACCTGGCGGACGGCTTCTTCCGCAGTGGTATATTTATTTTCTTTCGACATATTAATTGATTTGATGTAAATGAAGCGTGAATTGAACGTCCAGCTTGTCGTTGACCCTGATCAGACCGCCCATTTTGCGGGGTGGCGTCAATCCGAAATCAGAGAAGTTGAAAGTCTTTGAACCTATAAGATCTACATTCCCGTCCTCTGTCCTGCAGGTGGAATAAGAGATCTCGAATTTCCTGCGTGTCCCTGCCAGATCCACTTCCACCCATCCTTTTACCGTCTCTGGTGTTGTGCTGAATACAGGCATTTTTTCGAGACTGACAAAAACGATCTTCAATTGCGGGTACTGTTTGTATTTCAGGGTACTTTTGAATTCGCCGGTCATGATACGATTGTTACAATTAAAGTCCTCTATATCGATGGCCAGCGATCCTAAAGTTTCTCCGGCATTCAGGATAATTGTGTCAGGACCGGTGTATTCATTTACATGACAGCAAAAGCTGTTGACATTGGTGCTGCCTGCGATCCTGATGGTGCTTGT
>DASZVM010000418.1:0-5452 GCA_035547295.1 Puia sp.
CCAGCAATGATCGGCGCTTTTCCCGCCGGTCCGGAATTTACCTGTCCGGGGTCAATCTGTTCCACCTGTGGTCCCGCTACCCCACCTGCCTGAGCCTCCACCTCCGAAGATACCAGCCAGCCCGCCAGCAGCAGCTGCCACCACAAGGCCCACCTCCGCTTTCCCGAAAACCTTACAGGCTTCAGCTCCCTGTTAAGCTGTTCCTCCATAAACCTGCCGCAGACAGACCGGCCCTCCCCGGACAGCCAGGTAAGGACCTCCTGATCGCTCATCATCGAAAAATCCACCACCGTCTTCTGACAAGAGCCGCAAAAACGCCCTTCTGCATTTACCTGCATATCCCCCCATTGCTCATGGCAGGGTTCTTTGATAAATAATTGTATCTTTTCCGGCATAAGCATTCATTTATCTATAGATACCTCCGCTCCAAAAATTACATAAGCCCTCCCTAATTTTAATTATTTTACACCCGCTATTGTCGTTTTTAAAGAACATACCACCCCATTCCACCGGTGACGCCGACCTGGTAGCAGCCTACCGGCAATCAGGGGACCTTACCGTCCTCGCAACACTCTATCAGCGCTATATGGATCTGCTGTACGGCGTAGCCCTGAAATACCTGGGAGAACCTGAGACAGCCAAGGATGCCGTAATGGCCATCTTCGAAGAACTGGCACAAAAGCTGCCCAAATATGAGGTGGAGAACTTCAAAGGCTGGCTATATACCCTGGCTAAGAATCACTGCCTGATGCAGTTACGTTCGACCCGGAGAATGAGGACAGGCGAGTTTGACCCCGACCATATGCAAATAGAAGAAGAAGTGCATCTGAATGGTGTATTTGAAAAGGAACAGCAGCTGGACAATCTGTCAAAATGCCTGGAAACCCTTTCATCCGAACAAAAGACCGTCGTAGAATTGTTTTATTTACAGCACAAATGCTACAAGGACATCGAAATAATGACAGGCCTGGAATGGAATAAGGTGAGAAGCCATATACAAAACGGCAGAAGGAACCTGAAGATCTGTATGGAGCAGCATACACTCAACACAGAACCTATTGTAAGATCAAAATGAGCGATAAGGAACAACATACCCCCATATATTCATCCTCGGATATTGAAAAATATCTCAGGGGAGAGCTGTCTGCTCCTGAAATGCATGCATTGGAACGTGCGGCCCTGGACGATCCCTTCCTGGCCGACGCATTGGATGGTATGGAGATCCACCGGCATCTTCCGGAACAACCGCCATTCCAACAGGATGTTGCCGAACTGCACCAAAGACTTCAAAAAAGAGTAGCAGGAAAGATAAAAACCCGGACGCTCCCGCTTTTCATGCGTTATGCGGCTGCTGTGATATTGCTGGTGGGATTAGGACTTACAGCCTACTATACGTTCTTTGATAAGCATATGTCACCGGTGGCCACATCACAGATCCAGGCACATGTCCCTGCCCCCGCTGCAAAAAGCGTTCCGGTCACACCGGATACCACGCCGGCACAATCGTCCGAAAATACCCGGCCCGATTCACAATCAATAGCAACAGCTTCAAAAAAGGACAAAGAGACCAGTACCGCAGACGCCGTTGCAAGCACCCGGGTCAGACAGACAGACAAAGATGCACCGCCGCTGGCCGACGGACGACCCATCGTCATAGAACCCTTGGAAAAACGCAAGCTCGACACGCTCCAGCTGCAATTCGACACCGTTTCACTGGCCCAAAATTATTCTTTTACGCCCGGAGCCGTCCGGCCCCTGGATCAGGATAAGTTCGAGTTTTCCGGAAAAGTGACAGACCCGCACAACAACCCTCTGGCTGGCGCTTACCTGGCGCTGAAAAACAATCAGAACATCAATGCCAGAACAGACAAGAACGGCTATTTCAATCTCCGTCTGCAAAACAAAATGGACACCAGCTCAGCTGTCCTGGTAAACCATATCGGCTATGAACAGGCAGCCATGTACCTCAATACAGAGAACAGAAAAGGTAATTTTATCCAATTGCAACCCCAGCCGGTCTCATTAAATGAAGTGGTCGTATCAGGCTATGGCGCCAAAAGAAAGGAGGTCATACGGAAAAACATCGATGCCCAGCACAAGCCGCTGTCACTGGTAGCCGTCCCCGCTGCCGGATGGCCTGCCTACAGGGAATACCTGGATTCAGCCAAAACCTCCGCCAACCTGGACGCAACTCTCCGCGGGGATGAAACCATCTCTTTTATTGTCAATAAGGAAGGAAAATTATCCTCCTTCAAGGTGGAGCAATCAATCTCGCCCGACCATGATTCTGCCCCCATCCGGATGATCAATCAAGGGCCTTCTTGGCAGCTCTTATCCGGTAAAAGAGCCAGGGCCCGCGTCATACTCACATATTAAGCCGTAATTTAGGCATCTAAATATTTACACATGCTAAGGTCATTTCTTTTGTTTGCTTTATCTATCTTATTGTATTGCGCCGCCGGCGCCCAATCTGTCAAAACACCAGCCCCCTCCCCTCCTCAATTCGTCAGACAGGATTTCGGTCTTTCCAACATCGAACTATCCTACTCACGGCCAGGCATAAAGGGACGTACCATTTTTGGCGATCTGGTGCCCTACGGGAAGGTTTGGCGGACAGGCGCCAACCAGGCGACAACACTTACTTTCGGAGACGACGTGACCATCGAAGGAACTAAGGTCCCCGCCGGTAAATATGGTCTGCTGACCATACCCGGCCAGGACGAATGGACCATTATCATCACCCGTCAGCTGGACGTTACCAATCCCGCTGCTTACAAACAAGACCAGGACGTGGTCCGTGTAAGATCCAGGGTAGAAGAGCTGCCTTTCTCTATCGAATCTTTTACCATCCTCTTCAGCGATGTCACGTCAAACACCTGCCGCCTGGACCTTTGCTGGGATAAGACGGTGGTCTCCTTTAAGATCAGCACCGACATCGACAGCCGGATCATGACCCAGATAGACAATGCCCTGAATAAGGACAACCGCCCTTATTTCGCAGCTGCGCTCTATTACCTGGACAACGGGAAAGACCTGAACAAAGCCCTGGAATGGTTTGACAAAGCCATCGCACAGAACCCCACAGCCTACTATGCCGTCTATCAGAAGGCCCGCTGCCAGGCAAAAATGGGTAAAAAACAGGATGCCATCGCTACGGCAAAAAAGTCCATTGAGCTGTCAAAACAGGCAAATAATGCAGATTATGTGGCGCTCAACGAAAAGTTGATCGCCTCCCTTCAGTAAAACAGCATACCTGTCATTGCAGCCTCGCTAACCACAGGCTGGCATTCATGAACAGCTGTGCGTGGCTCAATGTCGGCCAGCTTACATAAAGATTATTACCGGCAGCTCCCGTCCCATCATCCATAGGCGAGCTGTCGGTAACTACAAATACACGACCGGCGCCAAAGGAAGAAGATGCGCACATGATATGCGTGTTATTCTGCGTAAAGCCCGGTTGCCAGATCAGACCTTGCACAGCGCTGTTGGCAGAAGGATTCACGGTAATAGTGGCTCCATTGTTGAACTTCAATTGAGACACATTACCCTGTGATCCATGGAGGATAGGATTGACGCTGCCACCCTTCCAGACATTGCTGCTGGTGCCCGATACATTGGTCAGATCGATGCTAAAGCCGAATGGGTTGACCGCAACTCCGTTATTGGTCATCAGGTCATTCCAGATATCCGGAGAATCATGCCCGTCATTGTTCCTGTCGGATCGATCATGATCCGAGATCATAAAAAGCCCTCCTCCATGACTGACAAAATTCAGGATAGCGGTCTTTTCAGCAGCAGTAAAAAGAATATTTGGCTCATCCACCACGAATACATCATAATGTGACAGGTCCTGGGCATTGGAAGCATTGCCATACGTGATGGCAGTACCTGGAGGAAGGGTTTCCACCTCATTCCCCGTCTTGACAAGAGCAATGCCCCAGCTGGAAAGTGCACCGGTCCAGAAAGTTTCCGGTGTAGAGGCGGTAATGGACGATTGCGCCGGTGTAGGCATGCGCTGCGGAGCCCTTCCATCCTCATCGATCACCCAGTCCGCATTACCGGCCGTCTCTGCTTTTGTTGCATCGAAAAGGAACTTTTTTCCCCCGCCTGCCGGCCGGCCCCCGCCTGCCGGTTTGCCGCCGCTACCTGCTGACTTGTCACCGCCGCCATTGACAATAAAATTATCGAAATTGACACGATTGCCCGTGCCATCTGTTTTACGCAGCTGGAATCGGACGTTGCCCGCCACGGAAAGCGTAAATGAGGCCGTTTGTAAAGCAGTAGAGCTGGTAGTGACAGTAGGCCCCGCTTGTATAAAAGAAGCACCGCCGTTAGTGCTGTACCACAGCTGCCAGGTGCTGCTGCCGTCAGACCCAAAGACAGCATGCTGCACCGTGACGGAAGCCGCCCCGCCGGCTATATCGAATTGCATGGTGATCGTTCCTGAATTACGTACCCTTGCCGACTGCGTGCCATTCTTCCTGTCCGTAGGGAGATTGCCCAGCAGGGCATCATTGAAGTTCCATACACCCGTGGACAGCGTAACATTGCCTGTAGTATAAGATGTTTTAGAACCTGTCTCAAAATTCTCAGTGGTGACGGCCGGCGCAGCAGTTTTTAATAGCATCAGCGCCATCAACAACAAGGGCACTCTGATCATAACAAATCCTTTTGGCGGGTATTAAGTTTAGGTAAAAAGAGCTGTATAAGCTCGCTCAATATCACTACACCCGCAGCACCTACCAGGTTGAACCAGAGAAAGCTCAACGAGATGATGCCTTTGCGGCCGAGCACATTCAGCACGATGACCATCACTTCCGTAATGACGGCGCTGATAAACACAGCCGTACCACCTACCTTCCTACGGTAGAAAGCTACCAGAAAGATCCCCAGTATTACGCCATAGAACAGCGAACCCAATACATTGACGGCTTCTATGAGGCTGTTGCCAAGGTTGTAGGCCAGCTGGGCTACCGCAACGCAGAAGATGCCCCAGAAAAAAGTGTAGATACGGGAAAGACGGAACTCCTTTTCATGGCTCAGCGGCGGAGAGAACCGCCTGTGAAAATCCACTATCGTACAGGAAGACAGCGAATTCAGCGTTGCCGCGATGGAACCCCAGGCAGCCAGGAATATAACGGCGATGAGCAGTCCTATCAAACCCTTGGGCAGATAGTCAGTGACAAACCGCAGGAAAATATAATTGGTATCGTTGTCTTCTCCCCCTACGTCCTTGTCGTTCAGCCACCGTTTGATGGTGCTGCGATAGCCCGCCTTTGCCGAGACTATTTCCTGCAGTTGCTGCCTGGTGGGGGCAATTGTCTGCAGCCGTGCCTTCTCCGTCTCTCCATACGCCTTTTCAAGTATTACCAGCGAATCCTTGTATTTTGACCTGGACAGCTTATCCAGCTGTGACTGGTTGAAAAATACAGGTTCCGGGTTGAATTGATAA
>DASZVM010000419.1:0-7235 GCA_035547295.1 Puia sp.
AGTTACCCTGATCGAAGGTTCGGTAAAGGTCAGCAAGGGAAAAAACACAAGCCTGCTCAAGCCGGGACAGCAGGTACAGATAAAAGAAGGAAATAACAAAGTTATCGATGGCGCCGACATAGACGAAGTGATGGCCTGGAAAAATGGGAAGTTCCGGTTCTCCGAAAAGACGGACATAGAAATGATCATGCGGCAGATAGCACGCTGGTACGACCTGGACGTCGAATACGAGGGAAAAGTAAATGAACATTTCTGGGGCTCGATATCCCGGACCGTAAACGCTTCCCAGGTATTCAAAATGCTGCAGGCCACCGGATTTGTAAAATTCAGGATCGAGGGAAGAAAAGTAACGGTAATGCCGGCGACCCCCTGAGGTCATTATTGTTGATCCAAAACAAAAACCGCTTCGAGGTGGAAGTCGAAGCGGCGGATGTTTGGGTTAACCCAATGATACATATCGTTCTACGGACTGATTATTGTTTAACCCAAAACTAAGCGAAGTTATGGATTTAATTGCATTTTTAAATCCTCCGCACCTCATGCGGAAGAGGCTAAACCAAACGCTGCAGATTATGCGTCTGATCGCAATCATCATGCTTGCCACCTGTCTTCAGGTGAGCGCCAGGGGATATTCCCAGATCACCCTCTCGGAAAGAGATGCTCCTTTGGAAAAAGTATTCAGGGAGATACAAAAGCAAAGCGGGTATGACATCCTATGTACCTATGAGCTTTTGCAACAGGCTGGACGCGTCACCGTCAGCCTGAAGAATGCTACGCTGGGACAGGCAGTCGAAGAATGCCTGAAAGGAAAAGGATTGAGCTATGAGATCCAGGAGAAGACCATCGTCATCAAACGTATGCCGGCGCCACAGGTCGTCCCGCAGACCGAGATCCCCCCTCCTCCACCCGTCGTGATCCATGGGAAAGTCGTAAACCATGATGGACAACCACTGGCGGATGTGTCGGTGATCATAGAAGGCACCCGCATCGGGACCAAGACAAACAAGGAAGGGAATTTTACCATCAGCGCCCCGGACAACAGGGACATCGTGCTGGATATCTCCAGCATAGGATTTCAGCCAAAAAGCATAAAGGTCGGAAAGCAAACAGAGATCACCATCGCGCTGGAGGATGCCAATACACAGCTGAACGAAGTGGTGATGGTGGGATACGGCTCACAAAAAAGAGTAAATGTGCTCGGCAGCATATCGACTGTCAAAGGCGAGGAGCTGACCGTAAACCCCATGCCGAACATAGCCCAGGGGCTCATGGGAAAAGCATCGGGCGTTTTTATAAAGAACGTCAACGGACAGCCGGGGGATAAAGCCAACGTCTCTATAAATATCCGCGGCTTTGGCACGCCCCTGATCATCATCGACGGCGTACCTGCTACGGAAAGCGATTTTGAAAAGCTGAACCCCAACGACGTGGAAACCCTCAGCATATTGAAAGATGCCGCATCGGCCTCTGTCTATGGAGCACGGGCAGGCAACGGCGTCGTCCTCGTAAAAACAAAAAGAGGGTTCATGTCCGCGCCGACAGTGGCATACCAGGGTAATTATCAGCTGCAGCATTTTACCGTAATACCACACTGGGTCAACTCCTGGGAGGATGCCAGCATGCAGAACCTGGGCGCGTATAATGAAGGCTTGCCCCCGCTCTATACAGCTGAACAAATTCAAAAATTCAAGGACGGATCGGACCCCGATAAATATCCCAACACCAACTGGTGGGATAAGACCATCAGGAAGTATGCCCCGCAGCAACAACATAATCTAAGCATACGGGGCGGCTCCGAAAAAGTAAAATATTATGTTTCGGGAGGATATTTTTACCAGGAGGCAATGCCAAGGGCAAATGATACAAGGAACAAGCAGTATAGCCTTCGGTCCAACATCGACATTTCCCCATCCCGTAAATTAAATATGAACCTCGATCTGTCGGGCTCCTACCAGGACTTTTATGGCCCGTTCGAAGAAATGGAAAGAGGCACGGGTCAGAAACACAGCATCATGACCTATCTCTTTCGCGTGAACCCAACAGACCCTTTTATGGGACCTGACCCTACCAAACCGCTGGCAGCTGGTGACGGTAATCCTTACTGGGCATCCCTCGCGTCAAATTCAGGATATAGAAAGAATAAAGAGCTGAAGGCGGACGCCAAGATGGGATTTACATACCAGCTGCCATTCGGGATACAAGCAAAGGTCAATTACCATCTCTACTTCGACCACATGAACAACAAGCTGGTGAACAGGCTTAGCCCCCAATACACATACAACTGGGATACGCATGTTTATACCATTGCAGGCTATTCCGAGCCGGGTTATTCAAAAGTGTATAACTATTCGAACGATGCCGCTAATTTCGACCAGAACTATTTCCTGACCTGGGACAATAAAAAGTTCGGCTATCACACCATCAGCGCAATGGTCGGCTACGAACAGCTGTCAAATCGTAATGACTGGTTTGAAGCCTCCCGCCAGGCTTATGCCTTCCCCATCGATTACCTTATCGCAGGCCCCGCCCTGAACCAGGCCAATAATGGAGATGCGGCCGAAGGCGGCAGAGTAGGCGTGATCTCCAGGATAAATTACAGCTACAAAGGCAAATACCTGGTAGAGCTGAACAGCCGTTATGACGCCTCGTCATTGTTCCCGAAAAATTCCCGCTGGGGGTTCTTCCCGTCTGCTTCCGTAGGATGGAGGATCTCCGAAGAGGACTTTATGAAAAATTTTAATTTTTTCACCAACCTCAAGCTGAGGGCCTCTTATGGCCACCTTGGATATGACCTGAATACCAACAGCTTCCAGTTCCTTCAAACGTATTCCCTGAACGGCACCTACATCTATGACGGGTCCACCAATGTCCTGTCCAATGGACTAAAAGCGGATGCCCTTCCCAACCCTTCTATTACATGGGAAAAAATGACCACGAAGAACATAGGGGTGGACTTCACCATCCTGAACGGCCTCCTGGAAGGCTCCGTGGACTATTTTTATCGCCTGCGATCCGACGTGCTGGGAACCCGTATCCAATCGATACCCAATGTCGTGGGAGCGACGCTGCCTCAATCGAACTATGCCAAATATGACAACAGGGGCTTCGAGCTTACCCTCAACCACAACGGAAAGTTCGGGAAGATCACCTACAGCATCGGGGGTAATGTTTCATGGAACCGGGAAAAATGCGTGTACATCGATCAGAACGTATTTTCCAACCAGGACGCATTCAGACAAGGCAACAAGATCGGTCAGTGGACAGATATCTTCTGGGGTTACCAGACTGCCGGACTTTTCCAAAGCAAGGATGAAATAAACAAATGGGCCGACATCGACGGAAAGAACAATGCCACCGTATTGCCGGGTGATGTTAAATTCATAGATTACAACGGTGACGGAAAGATCACATCCGCCGACCAGGTACCCATTGGCAGAGGTGATTTCCCAAAATTGACATATGGCGTAAATATGTCGGTAGCCTGGAAAGGGCTGGAATTGACCATGCTATGGCAGGGCGCCGGCAATTATGACATCAACCTGAGGAACTCACCCGATCTCACCATCCCCTTTTACGCGGATGACAATCCGCAGGTCTCCATGCTAAAGGATTCCTATGTACCCGAGGGCAATCCCTGGCTCCCCGCAAATACCACCCATGCAAAATGGCCGATCTACAGAGGTCAGACATCCAACAGGGCCAACCCCAGCTATGCGTATAACTCCCAGCTATGGCTGATCAACGGCGCCTATCTCCGGCTAAAGAGCCTCGAGCTGGGATATACGATCCCGAAGAATTACACTACCAGGGTGGGTCTGAATAGCTGCAAGCTGTATGTTTCAGCCTATAACCTTCTTACTTTCAGCGCGCTCAAGTTCATCGATCCCGAGATCGACACGCACGCTGTCACTACGTTTGGAGATTATTATCCCCCTGTCGGAACCTATAACATCGGCCTATTGCTTCAGTTTTAAAACATAGCATATGAGATCAGCAACATATATACTCGTTCTTTCCATCTTCATTCTTCCATCCTGCGGAAAAGTAATGGACAGACCCCCGTTGGATAAGATTTCACAGGACATCATCTGGAACGATCAGACCATGACGACCGCTTATGTCACGAACCTCTATACCCGTATCAACTTTTACGGGTTCGAACAGATCGCTCAGTTCAGCAGCACGGATGAGGCAAGCACGAACTCCACCAACAATACCAATATCAATACCGGCACGGTAAGTAAGACCAGCGAATATTCCCCTTATTGGGATTATACCTACATCAGGGACTGTACGTTCTTTTTGGAACAAATGAAGACCAGCACGATCCCGGATACCATCAAGACCCAGCTCTCCGGCGAAGTCAGGTTCATGCGGGCATTTGCCTACTTCGAAATGATGAAACGTTACGGAGGCGTTCCCTTGGTAGATGTGGTCCTCGATCCGTATAAACCCGTGGATGACAAATACACGACACGCGCCAAAGAGATCGACATCGCAAATTTTATCGACAATGAATTGACCACTGCGGAAGGCCAGCTATCCGCCTCACCCACGCCAAAGGCTAGGGTTAACAAATGGACGGCTTACGCTTTACAGGCCAGGGCAATGCTATGGGCTGCCTCCATCGCAAAATACGGCACCGTCGCCCTGGATGGCATTGTCGGCATACCCGCCTCACAGGCAAACACCTATTATGCAAAAGCTTCGGCAGCAGCAAACCAGGTCATCACTTCCGGGAAATATTCGCTTTATAACCCGCAGCCCGGCAACAAAGCGGAAAGCTATCGCCTGATCTTTATGGACAAAGAGAACAGCGAGGTCATATTTGAAAAAGCATATGACGGCATCAACGTCGCCAATGACTTTGACGCACAGGCCGCACCACAGGTATTTGCAAACAGGGGGGCCTACGTGGACCCCACATTGAATTTTATACTGGGATATGAAAATATCGATGGCTCCCCCGACGCACCCGTATTCGGACAGACCACACTGTATGACAACGGACAAAGCGTGTTTGCAAAAAAAGACCCCCGCCTGTTCGGTACCGTATTCTTCCAGGGAGATAAATGGTCCATAGGGACCATCCAATCCTATGACGGTCTGGATACGAATGCGACACCAAACTTCAACGCCATACTCTCCAGCAACCTCGTAACCTACCATGGCACCAAATCGGTGGGGGACCAGTCGCGCAAATACGCCAACGTCGCCTGTACGCCCACAGGGTTCACCGTCAAAAAATATATAGACGGATCGAAATACCAGATCGGTGAGAACCTGAGCAAGACCAACTGGATCTGTTTCCGCCTGGCGGAAATGTACCTGACAAGGGCAGAAGCCGAATTTGAGCAGGGCAACCTGACCCCGGCAGTAGAGGCACTGAACATGACCCGCGATAGGGCCGGGATAAGCCTTGTAACGGAAGCAACCATCACACTGGATAAGGTAAGGACAGAGAGAAGATCCGAGCTCGCATTCGAAGGCCATCGTTTCTGGGACCTGCGCAGATGGAGGGCGGCACAGGCGGCCGTGAACGGAGTGACCATGCAGGGACTGCATATCACACTGCATTATCCCACGGGGAAATATTATTTCATCCCCTTTAATGCCGAAACTTTTACACGAAGCTTCCCCCAGCAACAATATTACAATCCGATCACCAGCGCCAGGATCGACAACAACCCAAAATTGGTAGAGAACCCTTTGTATTGATCCGCTAAATCAAAAAATCATGAAAATACTTTATAATATATCTTTCTGGACCTTCTGCTGTATATCGCTGCAGCTGTTGACAGGTTGCGAAAAACAACCCGCTTTCGGGAACGATCGCGCTTTATCCGGGACGATGAAAGATAAGTCGGGCAACATCATCGCCGGCGATATAACCACCACTGATTTTATAGTCAAAGCCCTTGGCGCCGGCGACGTAGTGACCACCGATATGCGCGTCATGGGGGACGGGACTTTTCAAAATAACAAGCTCTACGCCAAGAAATATAAGATATGGGTCAGCGGCCCTGTCACTACCCAGGATACGTTTAGTGTGGACCTGGCCGCGGAAAAGACCGTCGTCCATGATTTTATCGTTGATCCTTTCGTAATGATCAATACGCCGGCTGTCAGTGGAAATCTTACGGCTGCCACCGTGGACATTCAATATGGAATGACCGCCCAAAGCGGAAGGACCATAACAAAAAGGGAATTGTACTGCAGCACCAACCCTTTCCCAAATGCGATCATCGGGTCCGGGTACGGATATACGACAACAAAAGTCACCCTCACCGGCGATTCAGGCACCGCTACCGTCAGCGGTCTCGTCACAAAAACCAGATACTATATCAGGATCGGGGTGCAAACAACGGACGGACACGGGTTCAATTACAGTCAGCAGATAGAAATAACAACATTATAGGATCAAAACCGAAGATTATACACTATGGAAAGGCTAATCATACTGTTTACGGTATTGTTTTGTTGTGTTCATGCAAAAAGTCAGTCCTTCGATTGGGGCAATGCCACTCCTGAGGAGCAAGGTTATTCCTCGCAAAAGATCCAGGCCATGCGCGACACCCTGGCAGCGCATAAAACAACTTCTATCCTCGTCATCAGCAATGACAAGATCATATTGGAATGGTATGCGCCGGGTTGGGAGCGTAAACAGCACGGTACAGCCTCTTTGGCCAAGGCACTGGTGGGCGGGATGTCATTGCTGCTGGCTTTGAACGACGGCAGGATGCAGGTGGACGATCCGGTCTGTAAGTTCATCCCCGAATGGAAAAACGATCCTTTAAGATCAAAGATCACCATACGCCATCTGGCGACCCATAGCTCAGGCATCGAAGACGCGGAAATAACGCAAAAAGACATCGATGAAGCAAAAGCCAGGGGTATAGAGATAAAAGACAAACACATGGACATCCCCGGCTGGAAAGGAAGTTTCTGGCGCAAAGACCCCGATCCCTTCACCGTTTCCAGGGATCAGGCGCCTGTATTATTCCAGCCGGGGACCGATGAAGCATATTCAAACCCCGGCATGGCCATGCTGGCCTACGCCGTAACAGCCAGCTACCAGGGCACTCAATATAAGAACATCAGGACACTGTTGAGCGACAGGATATACAAACCCATCGGGATAAAAGATAATGAATATTCCATCGGGTACGGGAAAACATATCCTGTCAACGGGCTGGAGCTTGTCGCCAACTGGGGCGGGGCAAGCTTTACCCCAC
>DASZVM010000420.1:0-3497 GCA_035547295.1 Puia sp.
CCTTACTGGGAAAAAAAGTACAACAAATTTCGTTGTCCGGCGTGCTGCCTGAATTAGAGCTGGTTGAAGAGATGGCATTTGCGGAAGAAGGAACTATGCGCTTCAACCTGGTAGAAAGCTATTTAAAAAGCGCTATTGCTCCGGAAGATGAATTCCATTTTAAGGATGTGGTTACAGACGGGGTTAAAAAGGCTGCTCTTGCAGGATGGATCGTTGGGGATGGTTACTACGGCAAATATGACGGCAACAGGAAGACGACCATGTTCGGCGCCATAACGATAAACGAAGATGAGTACGCTTTTGTAAGCGGCCTCTTCCTCGATATCTTTGGTGCGCACAATACGGTAATACGAAAAACCATAAGCGATCTATACCGTATCGTAAAATACGATTCGAAAAAAGCAGATCCTTTTGTAGAGGAATACCAACTGGATCAGACATCGCTCAATGCGTTTGTACCGGACATTATTCTAAAAGGTTCCATAGCGGAAAAAGCTGCATTCCTTCGCAGTCTTTTCCAGACAGACGGGACGGTGAGGACAAGAAATGAGGACGATAGAAATTCCGGAGACATCGTTTTGACCACCATCAGTGAAGACCTGGCCCATGGAGTACAAATGCTGTTGCTGTCACTGGGCATTTATAGCAATGTGTCTCAGGTAAGGGATGCAAGGGAGACCAGACACGACAGCTACCAGGTAACGATCGCCTATTTTTCGGAACGATTGAAATATGAACAGATCATTGGATTTGTCAGCAGCGAAAAAAGATCAAAGCTCAGGCAGTTAAACAATGAGATAGATGGGAAAAGCAAAAAAAGCTTATCCGAATTGACGGTAGTGGACATTGCCTACATTGGCGACGAAACGGTATATGATATTCAAACTTCTTCCTCCCGATTCTCTGCAAATGGCGTGATCGTTCACAATTGCTTCATCCTCAGCGTAGACGATGACCTGGTAAACGACGGCGGCATCATGGACCTCTGGGTTCGTGAAGCGCGTATCTTCAAATACGGCTCAGGGGTAGGTACGAACTTCTCCTACATCCGCGGGGAAGGTGAAAAGCTCAGCGGCGGCGGGACATCCAGCGGTCTGATGAGCTTCCTCAAGATAGGGGACAGGGCGGCGGGCGCTATCAAATCAGGAGGTACAACCCGCCGGGCGGCCAAGATGGTGTGTCTGGACCTGGACCACCCTGAGATAATGGAGTTTATCAACTGGAAGGTCGAAGAAGAGAAAAAAGTAGGCGCTCTCATCGCCGCGGGCTATCCCAGCGATTATGAAGGCGAGGCTTACCGTACTGTCTCAGGTCAGAACTCCAACAATTCCATCCGCGTAACAAACGATTTTTTTGATAGGCTGGCCAAGGGCGAAGACTGGGAGCTCACCGCCCGCAGCGATAAAAGAGTAATGAAACGCATTCCGGCAAAAGAGATCTGGAACCAGATTGCGTATGCAGCATGGCGTTGTGCTGACCCGGGTACCCAATACGACACCACCATCAATGAATGGCATACTTGCCCTGAAGGTGGCCGTATCCGGGCCTCCAACCCTTGCTCCGAATACATGTTCCTGGACAACACTGCTTGTAACCTGGCCTCCGCCAACCTCCGCCGTTTCTACAATGAAGACACCAACACATTCGATGTGGAAGGGTTCGAGTACTGCTGCCGTCTGTGGACTACGGTACTGGAAGTATCCGTACTGATGGCGCAATTCCCTTCCAAAGAGGTAGCGCAGCTTTCCTATGACTATCGCACCTTAGGTCTGGGTTATGCGAACCTGGGCTCCATGCTCATGATCATGGGTATTCCTTATGACAGCGAGGAGGCCCGCGGCATCGCCGGCGCTATCACGGCCATCATGACGGGAGTGGCTTATAAGACGTCCGCGGAACTGGCTGCGGCAATGGGTCCCTTCCCGAAATATGAGCAGAACAGGGAGCACATGCTGCGGGTGATGCGTAATCACCGCCTGGCGGCCTACGATGCCGACGAGTATGAAGGACTGGGCACCAAACCGCAGGGGATCAAAGCCCGTTACTGCCCGGACTACCTTCTCAAGGCGGCTACCAAGGCCTGGGACGAAGCTGTGCAGCTGGGTGAGAAATACGGATACCGCAACGCACAAGCTACGGTCATCGCCCCCACGGGTACCATCGGTCTGGTGATGGATTGCGATACGACTGGGGTGGAACCGGATTTTGCACTTGTCAAGTTCAAAAAATTATCCGGCGGCGGCTATTTCAAGATCATCAACCAGTCCGTGCCCACTGCCCTGAAGAACCTGGGCTATTCGAACAAGCAAATAGACGGCATCATCAAATATGCAGTCGGTGCCGGCTCCTTTGCCGGCGCACCGCACATCAACCACCAGTCGCTGAGTGAAAAGGGATTTATCGCCGAGGAGATAAAGAAGCTGGACACAGCGGTCAACGCTGCCTTTGAGATCGGCTTTGTATTCAATGTATATACGCTGGGTGAAGAATGTCTGCAACGCCTGGGATTCAAACCCGAACAATATTATAACCTGGAATGGAGCCTGCTGGAAGCCCTGGGCTTCTCCGAGAGCGAGATAGATGCGGCCAACAACTATGTTTGCGGCACCATGACGGTGGAAGGCGCTCCGGGGTTAAAGGAAGAGCACCTGGCTGTCTTTGACTGCGCCAACAAATGCGGCAAGATAGGCAAACGTTATATCCATGCCCACGGTCATATCCGTATGATGGGAGCTGCCCAGCCCTTTATCAGCGGCGCTATTTCCAAGACGATCAACCTTCCCAACGAGGCTGCGGTGGAAGATATCGCCGACGCATATATGCTCAGCTGGCAGCTGGGTCTGAAGGCATGCGCGCTGTACCGCGACGGCTCCAAGCTGTCTCAGCCGCTGAGCACCAAGTCGGACAAGAAAAAGAAGGATGCGGAGACGGACAGAGCGGCGGCGATCACGGAAGCACCGGCTGCAGCCGAAACGATGATCGTGGACATGAGCAAGCTGACAGTGCAGGAGCTGCTGGAAGAAGTGCAGAAAAGAGTACAGGCCTCTCCTGACACAAAACTAAAAAGAGCGCTGGCTACCATCGTAGAGCGGAGGACCCTCCCCGCCAAACGCCGGGGCTTTACACAAAAGGCAAAGATCAACGGTCAGACGATCTTTTTGCGTACGGGAGAATACAGCGACGGTACGGTTGGCGAGATCTTTATCGATATGGCCAAGGAAGGAGCGACGATGCGGAGCCTCTGCAACTGTTTTGCCATTGCGGTTTCCATCGGGCTGCAATATGGTGTTCCCCTGGAAGAGTTCGTAGAGAAGTTCGTCTTCACGAGATTTGAACCATCGGGCATGGTGGATCACCCGAATATCAAGAGCACCACTTCCATCGTGGACTTTATCTTCCGCAGCCTGGCATACGAATACCTGGACAGGACGGACCTAGTCCATGTATTGGACAGACCGGAAATAGCCAATACAGGCAACGATGACTGGGACGAGATA
>DASZVM010000421.1:0-13048 GCA_035547295.1 Puia sp.
CATAGTCCCCAGGTAGATTCAGCCAGCCGGACAGTGTTGATGCCCGCGGCCTTCATCAGGCTGACATCCTTGTCCAGCCGCTCGTACGGGATATATTCATAATAATAGGCCGCACCATAAAGGATGCTGTCCATCCGGAGAGGAGGGGCTGCGAAGAGGGATAACCCCACGGCCATCAACCCCCAAAAAAACAATAGCTTCTTCATGCAAAAAAGATTAATAACCTACTGCATATACCCTTGCCTCCAGGCGCAGAGGCTGCTGTTCCGCCGTACGGCATGTTATCTCCAAAGGCAATGCCGGATCGAAGCTGCCTTGTCGCAGCTCACCTGCAGCCCACGACAAACCGCTCCATATCATTTTATCGTATTCTATATACAAGGGCAGCACCCTGCCCTTCTGATGCACATGGATGCTGATAAGCGTATCCATCTTTTTCCCATTTGGCGGCGCTCCACCCCAGCTGCGGTATGGAAAGCCGTCCGGGCCAAATTGCTGCAGGATGATACGAACGTCCTTACCCTGTGGAGGATGTATCACACCGGAGATCATACCCATGCCGGCTGACAGGAAATCGACATCCATCCGTTGCTGCGTCAGGGGAATACGGATAGCCGGATCAGCACCCAATAAATAATCCGCATCCCCGTAAGCTCCGGTGCCCACGACCACCAGCTGCTCCGAACCAAGGGTCAGTCGACCATTTTCCACCATTGGCCTGAATCCACCGTCGGCATACAGGATACGTGCGTTGCCCTCCGTCATGGGAAGCGTAATAGCAGCGATATCCTGGGATGGGTTGACCACTGTAAAAAGCATCCCGCTCCTGCTTGCCGCCTTAAAACCATACGGTCGCCCCGAACCCGGTATAGCTCCAAAGCTGGAGATACCATCTTTTTGCTGCATGCCATGATATAATCGCTGCGCACTGGCAAACCACCGGCCATCCTCATCGGAAAGCAGCTCCAGGTTACCATGATAGACATTCATCCAGCCGCCCCTTGCCAGCTCCAGCAGCAGCATACCCTTCCAGGCATGGTCAGCCCTATAGTAACAGGTACCCGTCTTTCCGATCATAAAAGCGCAATTATCTATTCTGCGTAAAGGAAGACCATTGAACTCGAATTGCCGCACCATATGGTCCGAATAATTGTCCTGACTGCGCCAGATATTCATCATCGGTACATCGGAAAAACGGGGGTCTCCACAGTAAAGCGTATCGAAGACATCCAGCCAGCGCGGGTCAACGGTCTTACGGAATGGCGTATACGTGTTTTCAATATCACCTCCAAAACCATTATACCCTGTGATCAATACATCCGGATTGCGAGCCCTGAACCGTTGCAGCATTTGCATAAAAGCCGTCTTGTTCTTCTCTTTTATTTCTTCCGGAGAGAGCTTATCCTTCGATGCCGCCGTCACAGCCTCGAAATAGGCAAAGTCGAATTTAAAAAGACGGACACCCTTGTCATACCATAGCTGTAAAGTGTCCGCCAGATGGGCCAGGTAGCCTCCTTCAAAAAGAGAAAGGATGTTCGGGTCGGTGGCGACGGAATCCTTCCATTCGCTGACGGGCTCGAGGAACCTGCCGTCATGGGTAGCGATGAGGTTGGTGGAAAACCACATACCCGGCTTGATATGATTGTCCCGGCAGGCTTTCAGCCACCCATCCGGGCCATGGGGCCAATGTTCGCGGTGCCAGATGCGATACCCTCCCTGTTTGTCAAACCAGAAAGCATCCATCACATAATAATCTATCTGTACGCCCTGTCGCCGCAGCCTTAAGATCTCCTGCAATTCTCCCATGGCAAGGGCTTCCGTTTGCACTACCTTATCCGACAGCTCGTCATAGGCAGACCAGTTGTTGTATACAAAAACAGGTTGGCGCGGCCCTGGCGGCTTCCCCCACCACCCATCCCCCATCTTCACACCCAATCTTCCCGTCAGCATCCATCCTGCCCCCTGTCGTATAAAATTCCTTCTTTTCATAAAAAGATCATTCATCGAAATGAGCTGTCCGGCAGCACACCCGTCCAATGGTTCTCCGAGAACACATCATCCGCCCCCCTCTCACCCTTGATCAGGCTGTCCGCAGCTATAAAAACATTGTCATGGAAATAAAAACCGCTATGCTCGCTTTCCGATGCATAGTGAATAGCCGCTCCTTTCGTATTATAGACGACATTGTTATAAAAGCTGCCGTTGCGCAGCTGACGGGGATCGCGGGAGCTGTTCCAGATAAAGACCCCGGCCCTGGCCGCAGAGACAAGACCGTCATTGGTACTGCTGCAATCGTGTATGCTGTTGTCATGCCAGGGAGAAGCTCCCGCATACTGGAAAAGTCCAAAACCGCTGCCTTCATTCTCAAAAGAGATACAGTTCTCGATGACAGAATGGGCAACGCCCCCGTCCAGGTCAAAGCCCCCCCCGTCATCACCTCCTTTGGATGTCCTGTTACGAAAAGAGATGCAATGCCGGATGATCACGCTGTCCGCTTCAAAAGCCCAGATACCAACAGGACCATTGCCTACACGGGGCATATCCCAGCCATTCCCCGTAGCGGTGCATCTTTCGATGATCACGTTACGGCAGTAACCCACGACGATACCGTTGCCGCTGTGATTGGACAGGTTGGTGGGATCGCCGGGATTGTTCTCCGCCCTGCAATCCCGGATGAGGATATGATGACAACCTCTTTTGCCATAAGGGCCGTCGGCGGATATGCCGGCAAAGCCATTGTCCCGGGCCAGGATACGGGTAAGCCGTATCTGCGAGCTTTCATACACATATATACCTGACTTTTGAAAACCATGCACAAAAAGACTGTCCGCTATGATCTCCCTGCAGGTGTTGAGGACCAGACCGCTCTCCGTGTTCCCTTCTTTCCGTCCCATGCCCCGCAGCTCCAGGTTGGACAGGACGATATGTGCAGCATTGTAAAGAGCGATGGCGCTGCCCTTACCTCCATCGATGATGGCCTTGCCCTGTCCGTAGGAGGTGATGACGATAGGACGCGCCAAAGCACCCCTGACATCAGGCTGCAATGGACCGTCGAAAACATCTCCCGCCCTGAACAACAAGGAATCACCTGCTTTGAGCCGGACCTTACGCAACGGGGCGATCGTCTTCCATGGATGTACCTCCGATCCATCGCCATCGTCCCTCCCGGAATCTGAAAAATAATAGCTCCGGGCAAAAGCCATCGTCGTACAGAAAACCATAAGAACTACGCTCAATATCGGTCGCTTCATATTCGTAAAACTAAAAACCTGGATTTTGTTTTAACAACGGCGTGCCATTCTGATTGCTCAGATCGATCTCCTGCTGCGGAATTGGGAAATATTCATTTTTCCCTGCGGTAAAGCTGATCCCGCTCAGGTGAGCGATCCTTGTCTTTTCAGCATCGAGATATTTATTGATATAGGTTGCAGCAATCCCCCATCGCACCAGGTCAAAGAAACGTTGCCCTTCCATGGAAAGCTCCAGCCGCCTTTCAAATCGAATGGCATTGCGCGCATAGTCCTGACTGGTCCAGGGGGCATTATACAGATCGATAAAATAGTTGGCGGCGTTGACACCCCCATTCTGCACATAACACCCATTCTTTGCCCTGGTGCGGACCCTGTTGACATATTCCCTTGCTTTGTCCACCGAACCAGCCTCCACTTCCGCCTCAGCGGCCCACAATAGCACATCTGCAAAACGGATAATACTATAGTTGACGGCATTGCTGCTGGCATAGAAGTAATTATTATAAGGGATCTCAGCCGCGGTATCCACCTGGCTGCTCCGGTAACTGTTCTTTATATTTGTATAGGGTCCGCCAAAAGTCTGGTCCGATACCCAGTTTTTTCCTTCGTTGACACCCCAGTCAAGATAGGGTATCCCTCTCCGGCCCACCGACCAGTCCAGCCGCGGATCTACTGTCCCCGCATAAAGCGTGAAGGGGTCCCCGGATTCTATACCCATATCGTTGGGCATATTAGTCAAATTCGAGGTATCCATACCCGAGGCATCCATCATCGGCAGACCGTTCATATCTGTCTTGAATGCATTGACGAGGTTGAAACTGGGCTGCTTCCAGCTGACATAATAGCTGCTCAAAGGATAGACCACCGCCGTATTATTGATCTCGCCGAGATTATTGTCGCCGGCAGAGCTCCCGTCATTTGCGGAGCACTGCACCTGGAACACCGACTCCTGGTTATTCTCCGTAGCCACATCGAAATTGTCATGATAGCAAGGAGCCAGGTCATATTTTACACCCTTCGAATTCTTCCCCATAGAAATGATGCTGTCCAATAATGCCTTGGCCTCAGGGAACTTCTTTTCGAAAATAAAACACTTGGCCAGATAGCAGGCGGCCGCCCACTTATTCGCCTTGCCGACCAGGTCCTGGTTCTCCGGCAGGTTGTCAAAGGCAAACCGGAAATCCGCTTCTATCAACGGCCAGATATCCGGTTCGTTGGACACTTTGAAATTGACCACCGTCTCATCGATGAAGGGCACATGGTTCCACATCTTTTTTGCATCGAAATGAAAATGCCCCCTGAGGAAACGGGCTTCAGCAACAGCTTCCTGCTTCTCGGCATCGCTCATATCCGTAGCTGAGGTAGCCGCTGTAATAACGGAATTCGCCCTCGCAACCCCATCATAGTCCGCACCCCATTTTTCTTCCATATAGCCGTTGGTGGCAATGGCCTGAAACTCCTCGAAATTGATGCCGAGTGGGTTGTCCCCGCCGCTGCCGCCGCGATAGGCATCCCCCGAAGTGCAATCGCCATAGATCCAGTTGGACCCCGCCGTGCCATACCAGCTGCTGGTCTGCGTAAGCCCCGTCAGGCTATGATAGGCGCCTGTCAGTAATTGCCCCACGCCTTTTTTATTGGCAAACAGGTTACCCGTCAGTTTGGCTCCTTGCGGAGGCACATTTAAAAAGCTTTTGCTGCATGCCGCCAGGAAAATGATAGACAGGAAAATGATAAAAACCAATATCTTTTTCATATATATGATCATTTGAATTTTACAGTCCCATGTTGATCCCAAACAATATTTTTTTCGCCACCGGATAGGTGCCGCCGAAATCTACCCCGATATCCACTGGGTTTCCGGAACTGACCTCCGGATCTATTCCACGGTAATGAGTAGCCGTAAATAAATTGAATGCCTGTACATAGAACCGTAAGCGCGAGATCCCTTTTATCCGGGGGAACGTATAACCCACTTGGAGGGTCTTCACTCGCAGATAGGAGCCGCTCTCTACAAAAAAACTGGAAGGATTGTTGTCCAGTACGTTGACATTATTTGACCAGATAGGCAATTGAGCGTTCTTATGCGTAGGACTCCAGGTATCCAGCGACCCTGTTCCCAGGGCGCCAGGCCATTCGGAAGACTCCCGCCAATAATTGAAGATCTTATTTCCGTACACACCCTGGACAAATATTCCCAGATCAAAATTCTTATAATATAGATTCAGGTTGTACCCATAAGT
The DNA here is from genome assembly GCA_035547295.1 of Puia sp. GTDB lineage: Bacteria > Bacteroidota > Bacteroidia > Chitinophagales > Chitinophagaceae > Puia. The sequence goes on from DASZVM010000421.1 coordinate 5,492, forward strand.
AAATTTAGGCAGGGGGCTGCCGATAAAGGTCCTGTCGTTCTGATCGATCTTTCCGTCAGGCTTCCCGTTTGGTCCGCTGATATCCTTGAATTTGAAATGGCCTGGAGCTGCAACTGCAGAAGCAATGCCGGGATAAGTAACATTGGCATTGGTGTACTCTTCAGGAGTCTGGAAGATACCCGTCTGCTGATAACCGTAGAAATTAGATACCGGCCTCCCCACCACCGACTTGGTAAGAGTAAAGTGATTAGAAGAAGAATAAGAATTCCCGTCAATACCGATGGTGGAATCACTGGGGCTTCCGCTGATATAAAGTACCTTATTTTTATAAGTGGAAATATTGAAATTCATATCGTACCTGATCAGGCCGCTCCTGCCGCCTGAATAGCCAAGCTCCAGTTCGATGCCCTTGTTGGAAAATTTCATGATGTTTTCAATGGGAGGGAGAGCGGTGCCGGCCGTCTGCGTGGAAGGAGGTGCATACAAAAGATCCTTTGTGATCCTGTTAAACCAGTTAAAGGTGACCGTAAGACGGTTATTGAACAGGCTTGCATCCAGGCCGATGTTGGTAGTCTGATTCGTCTCCCAGTGGAGGAAAGGGTTCCCCTGCTGTAAAAGAGCAAATCCTGCCGAAGAGGAAATATTGCTGCCGTTCAGCGCATAGTTGGTGACATAAGGGTTCTTTATAAATTGCGCCAGGTAAGCCCCGGAAGGAATACCATCATTCCCCACCGTCCCATAAGACGCCCTTAATTTCAGATCGCTGATCCATTGGAAATTGTCCATAAATTTTTCTTTGGATATCCTCCATCCTGCGCTCCCGCCGGGAAACACCCCATACACTTTCTCAGGCCCGAACTTGGAAGAACCATCTCTGCGCAGTACAAAAGAAAAGAGATATTTATCCATCAATGCATAGTTGATATTGCCGAACGCCGAGGCTGTTGTGTACTTGTCTCCGCCGCCATCTATGATGACGGTATTGCCCGTGTTGGAAATGCCGTCACCGAGATACAGGTAAGACGGCACGGTATAAAGAAGACTTTGGGTGTTGCCGCTGGTATATCGGAAAGTATATTGATGCGCTTCGTAGGCTACGAAAGCGCTGATCCGGTGAATATTATTGATGGATAGATCATAGGATATCTTGTTTGTCCAGCGCCAGTCCGTGGAATAGCCGCTGCCTTCAAAAAAGGAGTTGGTGGTCTGGCTGTATCGTTCCTGCGGAAAGGTGTCCGTGAAAAGCCTGGATGAATAAGGAAGGAACTGAACGCCTATCTTCGTTTGGAATACCAGGTTCTTCAGGGGCTCCACTTCGGCATAGGTGCTGCCGATGATGCCTGCGCTAAAACCATGACCATTCAGGGACGCCTGCCGTGCGTAAATAGGGTTGGTGCCAATGAGAGAGCCGATGCCATCCGTACCGCCCCCATATTTCGTACCTGTCAGATTACCCGCGATATCACGAACAGGCAGCAGCGGGGAATAAACATATAGATTGCTCACATCATTACTGCTGCTGTGATTGTTCCCCAGCCCGCTATTCTGCGTATAGGTGAACAGCACATTCTCTCCTACCCTGAGCCAGGGCTTTATCTTGAATTCCGTGTTCGTCCGCAACGTATACCGTTTAAAATAAGTATAGAGCAGCGTTCCCTTTTCATTGACATAGTTGAAGGTCAGCGCATAGTTGCTTTTATCCGAGGCGCCGCTGAGAGAAAGCTGGTGACTTTGCAGAAAGGCCGATCTGAACACCTCCTTGAACCAGTCCGTTCCCTGCTGGTTGGCCTTGCTGATGCGATAAGTATTTAAATTATATAGAGAAGCATCCGCCGCCGGATCTCCCCCTTGTACTCCTTTGGGGTTATTTGGGTCGGCCGCGTACTGGATGATATACTCCGGCAGTACAGGAGCGGCCCCATTTCCATACAGGGTGCTGTTTTTAGCCAGACCGGAATTCTCCAGGTATCCCCAGTATGCATTGGCGTATTGCTGCGGGCTCATGATAGCAGGCAGCTTGATAGGCATTTCCGCACCAAAATAGGCGCTATACTCCAGTTTGGGGGCGCCCGGTTTACCCGACTTTGTGGTAATGACGATGACCCCGTTGCCCCCTGCTGCGCCATATAGCGCTGTAGTAGAAGGGTCCTTCAATACGGTAATACTTTCGATATCATTCGGATTAAGCAGGTTGGCAATATTCTGACTGCCAAGGTTTGTATTTTCACCCAATCTTATCTGTACACCGTCAATTACATACAATGGATCGTTGTTATTCAGCGTCCCCACCCCTCTGATCCGTACCGTTGCCGCACTGCCAGGCCCTCCCTGGTTATCCACGGTGACGCCCGCCACCCGGCCCTGAAGCGCAGTACCAACGTCCGTCACCGGCGTTTGTGCTATAACTTCGGCCGATACGGTAGACACTGCCCCGGTCACATCTCTTTTGGACTGCCTGGAATACCCCGTCACCACCACTTCGTTCAACGCGTTCCCACCCGGCTTCAGCTGGAAGTCCATCTCTACCATCTGCCCGTCACCGATAGTAACATCCCGCAGGATCGTCTGATACCCGATGGCCGACACCTGTACCTTGTATTTACCAGGCTTGATGCCGCCGATGGAAAATTCGCCTGTAAGCCCCGCAGAGGTACCCTTGTCAGTACCGGTGATCATGACGGAAGCTCCCACCATCGGTTCGTTCTTTTCATTGGTGATCTTACCCTTTATGCTTCCATCTGCCGGCTGCCCGGCCATGCCGGTGATATCATCCGTCAGACTGGCCGAAGGATCACCCGTACGATAAATGATGATCTTATTATTCACCTGCCGGTACAGCAGCCGGGTACCCGTCAGCAAAAGCTCCAGCGCCTTCTCCACCGTATAATTCCCCCTGGACAGGCTGACACTCCTGTAATTATCCACCTGCTGGCGGTTGTAGGCAAAGCGGTAATCCGTCTGTTTCTCGATCATCGAAAAGGCAGCCCGCAGCGGCTCATTCCTCAGCTCCAGGGACACCCGCACATCCCTGAGCTCCTGGCCTTTTCCCGTATTTGCCATCAGCAGTTGCAGACCGGTACAGCCGATGGCGACAAGCAAGCAAGTTAGCTTCATAATCCAACCTTTGTAATGAGTAGGACAGCCGGCGGAAAAAGGACACACGATTCCCCGCCGTGGAAATAAAAATTCCATAGTTTTGGCAAGTTTTAGATAGTTACACCATAATTGTTTAAAACACACACGCATCCCGGCTCCACCCGGGATGTTTTTATGTCAGGCCGATCCGGCCCCTCAGGGCCGGATACGGTCAATTACATCCTTTCCCATCGATGACGATAACATTCTCCTGTGCAGACCAGGTCGACTGGGAGATGCCACAGATCACCGTCATGATCTCCTCCAAACCGTCGTCCTCATAAAAAGAAGCCGTCACCCTGCAATTTTCCAACGCGGGATTGGTAAAGCGTACCGCCCGGCCAAAACGGCGCTCTATCTGCCGCCCGATGTCGCCCAACGTGATATCCTCAAAATGTATCTCCTGCGGCCGCCATGCGGTTACAGCGGCTACGTCTACCTTCCCGAACTTATATTGGTCCTTGTCGGCCTCCAGGCGCATTTGCTGGGCGTCCGTCAGCAACCCCATATTTATCTTTTCATCCATCACCTGCACCTTGCCATGCTCTACGGTGATCTCGATGGCCTTGTCGGCCGGATAGGCCCTGATATTAAAAGATGTCCCCAATACACGGGTCGTCACCTTGCCCGTATGGACCAGGAAAGGTTTGCCTGGGACACGCACGATGTCGAAAAAAGCTTCACCGGTGAGATAGACCTCCCGTACGGCGCTGGTAAAGCCGGGGATATAATCCAGACGGCTGTTCTTATTAAGGGTGACAGTGCTGCCGTCCGGCAGGTGAAGGACACGGCGCTTTTGCAGTTCGGGAACAGGCGCTGTCTTACTCCCCTGACCTGTTGTGGCAACAGCAGGCTGCGTCTTTTCCTCCCCCCGGCCACGTCCGGAATACAGCCACCAGACAGCAGGGATCAGCAATGCCAGGGTCAGGATGGCAGCCACGGCATACAGCACCCGGTGAGAACGTCCTGACCGGCGGCTCAACGTGTAGAGATCGTCCTCGCTGCGGCTGATCCGGCTATACATCGTATCCCAGTCGACGGGATACTCGGCACTATGTTCCCGAAAACTTTCCCAAAGCTCCTGCATGGGGCCGGAAAGCGCCGCTTCGGCATCGGCCTGTTGCAACAGCCCGATCAATTCCGCCACCTCGGCAGCCGTACAGCGGCGTTGCTGATAGAGGGCAAAAAGTTCCTGCAATCGTGAAAGATCATCCATGATAACGAGTGTCTATACAAGCCAGACACACGGGATGGCTGAAAGGACTAATCCGGAAGAAAAAATTTTTGAGGACATGCTCAGCAAACCCAAAAAGCAGCCAGCAGCGTCAGCATAGACCCATGCTGCCCCAGATAACGCCGGATAAAACGGAGCGCCTCCACCATATGGTTCCGGACAGTATTGCGGGAGAGCCGGAGATGACTGGCGATCTCCTCATAATTAAGCCCTTTGTCCCGGCTAAGCTGATAGACCAGGCGCCGCTGGGGAGACAGCAGCATCAGGGCATCGCTGATAAGACGTTCATATTCGCCTGTCAGCGCCCGTTCCTCCACATTGTTATTTTCCATCGTGGCCAGCAATTGCAATTCCCGTAGCAATCGTTCATCGTAGACGGCCTTGCGGAGATGATTGAGGGTCTTGTTGCGGGCAATGGTAAAGATATAGCCGTCCAGGTTATCCACCTGGTGAAGGATATCGCGGCAAAGCCATAATTTTATAAATATTTCCTGGGTGATCTCTTCCGCCGCATAAGGGGAATGGGCGATAGCCAGCACATAACCATACAGCCGGTTCTTATAGCTGTCAAAAAGACGCTTAAAGTCATCGTCACTGTAAGAGTCCCGGATGGCAGCAATCATAGCAAGGGGTATTACGGAGGTAAATGTAAGAAATTCTATTTAGACGGGTGTAGACACCCCTACCCAAAATCTGCTTACTTTTTTCCCCAATCCCATGAGACATCCCCCCTGTTCAACAGTCCTCGATTCCAGCACAGTAATTGTACGCTTGAGCATTACACCTTTCAAACGGATAAAAAATGTCTACTAATTCCAATCAAAACCCGAACAAGATACTGGTTATCGAAGATGAAGGAGAAATGTGCCTGCTGCTGAGCCTGATATTGGATGGACAGGGCATGGAGGTCGATCACGTCAAAACGCTCTCGGCAGCCAAAAAATTCCTGGAAAAAGAAATACCCTCCCTGATATTATTGGACAATCGCCTGCCGGACGGACTGGGGGTCGACTTTATCAGCTATCTAAGGAAAAGTCTGCCGGGTGTCAAGATCATCATGATCTCCGGTGTGGACCCCGAAGCCGAGGACGCAGCCCTGGAAATAGGAGCAGACCATTTTTTAGCGAAGCCTTTTACCAAACAGCAGCTGCATGAATCCATCAGGAATTTACTGAACTGAGTTTCCATTTCTGAGCAATCTTCATGGCAACCTCCAGCATATAAGGTTCCCAGGCTTCTATATTCCAGTCAGAAAAAGCAAGGGAGCTATTATTCAATCTGCTGATAGCCTCTTCATACGTAGCGGCAGTTTCCAGGATCCAGGAGAGTTCCAGCTGTTGCCGGTATAACGCTTCATCTTCCGCCTTTTCCTCCATGAGCAGGATCGCCTCCGGCAGGAATGTATCCACGGCGCCGGGAGCGGGCATCTTACTCTTTTCCTGTACGATACGTTGCATTTTCAGGAAGTCTTCGTAAAAAGTTTTCCTGGCGGCTGCTGTCTGCAATCCTACGCCCAGCTGTTCCAGCACGACATATTTAAGGTGCGGACAACGCTCAATGGCATTTTCCAGCAAACGGAAAACTTCTTGTAGTACGGCGTCATCATGGGTATCTCTTCTTACTATCCGGCCAGGGTCGGCATTGGATCTATCCCAGCTGCCCCCTGAAATATGGATTTCCCTGACACGATGCAGGGGATACAGATCGATAAGGTCTTCAAATGCGATACCGAAATTATGCAGCTGGCAGTAAAGATTGTGGAGATCGAGGATGATAAACCCGTTCACGGGTTCCAGCAATTGATCGAGAAATACCCCATGTCTTTTTACCTCCTCAGCCGAAGTGGAAAAGGCGAGGTTCTCCAGACCTACCGGGCACCTGCATACGTCATAGATCCGCTTTAGCCTGTCCCTGCCGATCGTCAGCGTCGTGGAGGTGTAGGGTATCCCCAAGGGAGCTCCATGATGGAAGTTCTTTCCCGTCATAAACCCAAAATGCTCCGTGATATGATCAAAGCGGAAATCCTTGCACATCCGCCGTAGCTGATGTAACCATTCTTCCTGACCGGCCAGCCATCTGCCGGAAAAAAGAGAAAAGAAGATACCATGACCGATCAACCTGCGCTCATTGCCAAAAGCATCCAACAGGTCACGAAACCAGCCAGGGATCTCCTTTTCCCCGTACAGTGCGTCAAAAGACCATTCCAGGGCATCGACCCTCGATTCTTCCAGCAACGGGAGACAGGCAGTGAGCATGTCTACATCCAGGTTGCAGGCAACAGAGGATAATATCCCCGGCTTACCCCATTCCACAAGCAGGGCAATTGAAAGGCGGCTCCTGAGTTTTCTTTACGACCTGAGGGATCTTCTTCTCCGGAGAGGGCTTATCCTTTTTACAGGAAGTAGCCGCATGCACGGCGATACCGATCACCACAGCGCTAAGCAGTGATTTTGAGATCTTCATACTTGGTCAGTTTAGAACGGGTTTATTAAAATAAGTCCCCCTCCCCTATTCTGACAAACGCCGGAGTAAAAACGTGGCATGTCCTTATAAATTCCCCGGATACCACTCCCTTAACCGTACATCGATCCCCTTATTCCCCGCATCCACCAGCTTTTTGAATTGCTGTACATCCTGCCCCCTGTAATGATAAGGATAAACGATCCCGGGCCGGAATGCCAGCACTGCATCGGCAGCTTCGTCGACACCCATCGTATACGGCAGGTTCATACACACGAATGCAATATCGATACCCTTCAGCGCACGCATCTCAGGAATGCCTTGCGTATCCCCGGAAAGATAGATATTCTTTCCTCCTATGCCCAGCACATATCCATTCCCCCTGCCCTTCGTATGTTTGGAAGCCGGGCTTTCAGGAAGATTGTACATGGGAATAGCCGAAATGCTGATGCCCTTTTTATCCACATGATTCCCATTCTTCAGCACTACAAGCCTGCTCTTATCAAAACCCGCCAGCTTATCCGCCACCACCTGGGGCACCACCAGGATAGTCTTTGCAGCTGCAACGGCAGCCAGCGTGGCGGAGTCAAAATGATCCCCATGGATGTCGGTGATAAGGATCATATCCGGAGCCGGCAATCCCTTGAACTTGGAAGCACCTCCGGAAGGGTCTGCATAAATGACCAGGTCTTTTAAGGCCAGCATCAGGCTGGCATGCATAACGGGTT
>DASZVM010000422.1:0-3754 GCA_035547295.1 Puia sp.
CAGAGAACACATGTACGGGCCCTCTGTCCGCATTGTAAGCGGGATGATCCACGAACTGGTAATCCAGGGTAACCCATAGGGTATAGAGCAGCTTGCATTGATAGAATACTTCGGCGATGTTCTCCCGGCTGTAATGGGGCAGCTGTCCGTCGCCAATCATAAAACCATATCCTCCGGCCGCCAGAAAATCCCGGTGGTCTTTTGAAAGTCCATTGGATAATAGGGCGACGCCGATGTTGTCTGATGGTCTTTTCCACCCTTTACCATACACACGGATCCCGCCGCTGACGGTATTGTCGATCTCTGCAAATGCCCAGGTGGCGTTTCTTCCATCGTTCCATCCCAGCCTGAGGAAGGCGCTGATCATATCGCCCAGCTCCTGCTCTGCATTGATGCCAAAGCCGTATTTTTTATTGCCGTAATCTTTTCCATAGATGACGTCCATGCTGGTGTCTGAGCCGTCCTGTTTGGCGTTGATGGCATTTTTATACAGGGGACCTTTATTGATGTTGTAGAAAGCAAGCAAACGGATGGCCCCTTTATGCTGATGGAGGGAATATCTTTTTTCCAGCTCCAGGTTTTCGCTGCTGGTGTGCGTGTAGTGCCAGTCGAGCTCGGGTCCGTTGGCGAACTTTGGTTCCAGGGCGGTGCCCAGACGCAGGGTCCAGCCGGGGCAGACATATTCGGCAACGAAGCCGTAGGTATAGCCCCGGGTATTGGCTGCGTAGTCATAAGCGCCGTTGTTCATAAATGCCCAGTTCATGAAGTCGCTGCGGGGATCGTGGCTGACGCCGCTATTGTCGAAGAAATCGCCCACAGAGAACTTGCCTGCGGAGAATATGATCCTGGTGGTGGAAACGCGTTCGGTCACCTGGTTGGCGTCATCCTGGATATATTCAAAGTGCTCCTTATCCAGGTCAATATGCTGACGGAGGAAGATCCTTGCCACATATACGGTGGGTTCGGGATTGCCTATACGAAAGGTTTCACCGTTGGGAAAGCCTGCGATCCCCAGGGTGCTGCCGAAGCCTCTGCCGCCGGCCATCTCGGGGTTGAAATAGACAGCGGCCCCTTTCCACAGGCGCCGGCCCAGGTAAGCGGTGGTGGTGACGGAGTATGCCCGTTCGTGTCCCGGGGTGAGGCTGTTCTGCCCGGTGTAGGGGGCGTGGAAGGTAGGATGTCCCTGGAGGATGCCGGTGAACTGGAAGTGATAGCTCCATCCGGAATCTTTCAGCAATGCATCAGTGTCATTGGATTGAGCTGAGACCCGGAGGATCGCAAGAGAAAAGAATGCGGTGACCGACATGAAAATTCCTTTGAGCATAGGCTGCGAGGTATGTGCGGCGCAAAACTAGCCAGGATGATGTAAGCGGTGAAATAATTTAATGCTACCGTGTTGCTTTTACCATCCTGTTCTTGCCCTGCATGTCTTGCCGAACTATAATATTCTGATAGCCAGCCTTTTTAAAGATGCTTTCCACCAGTCCGGCCAGATCTTCATGTATCTCCGCATAGATGGCTCCGCCCTGTGGCAGTCTTTCCTGTCCCAGGCGGGCGATGGCCTGGTAAAAGACACCGGGGTTTTCGTCCTTTACAAAGAGGGCCAGGTGGGGTTCATGGTCGACGACGTGGGGAGACATGAGGGATCTTTCCTTTACGGGGATGTACGGTGGATTGCTGACGATAAGATCCAGGGCAGGCAGACCGGTCCACTGATGGGTGTCCAGGATATCCAGCTGGAGAAAGTCGATGTCGGCCTTCAGGGCAGAGGCATTGCGACGGGCCACTGCCAGGGCTTCGGGGCTGATATCACAGGCATGGATAAGGGCTCCGGGCAGACGTTTTTTCAGCGCGATGGCGATACATCCGCTGCCTGTACCTATATCCAGGATGGAGAGAGGGACGGGAGCCGCATCGGTATCCGCGGTCACCCATTCCACCAGCTCTTCTGTTTCGGGACGGGGAATAAGGACGTGTTCGTCCACATAGAATTTCATGCCGCAGAACCAGCTTTCCTGAAGAACGTATTGAACGGGCTGGTGCTTTGACAGTCCGAAGATATACTGATGGAAGATATCTGTCTGTACGGGGCTGAGGAGGACATCTTTATTCAACAGGCGGTCGATCTTCTTTTTTCCCGTAATATTTTCCAGTACGAGGTCGCCTATCTGGGCGGCTTCTCTTTCACCATAGAGCGGGGTTAGGCGGGCGAGCAATTCCCTTTGGGCTTGTTGTATGTCCATACCTAAAAATAAGGTAAATTTGCGGCTTGAATTCCCCCGAAATATATATGCATCGTTGTTTGGAGCTGGCCCGGCTGGGGGCAGGGCATGTTGCGCCCAATCCCATGGTAGGGGCTGTGCTGGTGCATGAGGGGAGGATCATCGGGGAGGGATATCATCAGCTGTATGGCCAGGCCCATGCGGAGGTGAATTGCATCGCTTCTGTCAGGGACGAGGACCGGTGGCTTATTCCCCAGTCAACTATCTATGTGTCGCTGGAGCCCTGCGCTCATTTTGGCAAGACGCCGCCCTGTGCGGACCTGATCATCAGGGAGCGGATACCCCGGGTGGTGGTGGGCTGCCGTGACCCTTTTCCCCAGGTGGATGGGAAGGGTATCGGGAAAATACGGGCAGCGGGCATATCGGTGGAGGTGGGGGTTTTGGAAAAGGAGTGCATCGGGCTCAACAGACGTTTTTTTGTATCCAATACGCAGCACCGGCCTTATATCGTGCTGAAATGGGCGCAAAGCCTGAATGGGAGGATCTCGGGTGGTGGAGAGGACCGGGTATTCATATCCAACGAGTATACCAACAGGCTGGTGCATAAATGGAGGTCGGAAGAAGCGGCTATCCTGGTGGGAACGAATACGGCCCTGCTGGACGATCCGTCATTGACGGTGAGGTTATGGAAAGGGCGGGACCCCATCCGGCTGGTGATCGACAGGGAGCTGAGGCTGCCCGCGTCCTTACGGCTTTTTGACGGACAGGTGAGGACGGTGGTCTTTAACCTGTTGCGACATGAGGAGCAAGGGAACCTGCAGTATTATCGACTGGCGGAAGACAGCAGTCTTGTCCATCAGCTGGTGACGGCATTGCATCAGCTGAGGGTCCAAAGCGTGCTTATCGAGGGTGGGGCTGCCTTGCTGCAGTCCTTTATCGACGAAGGTTACTGGGATGAAGCGCGTATCATTACGAATGAATCATTACAGCTGTCCGGCGGGCTGGCTTCACCGGCGCTTGCGGGTGGAGAGCTGACGGGGCAGGAGCGGCTTTTTTCAGATGTGATCAGTTACTACCGAAATAAAACATGGCAGAACAAGATTTTTATTACACGATAGAAAAAGAGGCCTCGGCGGAATTCAAGGACAGGGGAAGCAAATTTATCGGCTTTGCTTTCCCCATCAGCAGCGTGGATGGCTTCAAGGAAAAATTGAATGATGTAAAGAAGCTGCATCCAAAAGCGACGCATCATTGTTTTGCCTACCGGCTGGGATTGGATGGGAATACCTTCCGGGTCAGCGATGACGGGGAGCCTTCGGGCTCGGCGGGCAGGCCGATATTGGGGCAGATAGACAGCAAAGAGCTGGTGAATGTGCTTGTGGTCGTCGTTCGTTATTTCGGCGGGACGTTGCTGGGCGTGCCGGGTCTGATCAATGCTTATAAGTCTGCCGCGGCCCTGGCCTTGCAGACCACGCCATTGGTGCAGCGGCAGGTGGAGCAGGAGCTGGTGGTACAGTTTGATTATACACAGA
>DASZVM010000423.1:0-4717 GCA_035547295.1 Puia sp.
ACAAGGTCTTTACCCAGCCGGTCGATCGCCTGGTGATGAGCGCTGTTGATCCAGCCGCCCCTGCCCGAGATATCACATAATAAACTGCCTTCGACCACCTTCACCTCATGCTCCTTGTCCGCCGGAGTATTCTGATGTATCTCATCCCCTTGCGCTCCAAGGTCCTGCACCAGCGTCCCTCCGCAAGAGACATTGATCAGCTGCAGCCCGCGGCAAACGCCCAGCACAGGGATACCCTGATCCCACGACCGCTCCAGCACCTCCTTCTCAAACCGATCCCGATCCTCCTTCCATTTACCACCTCCAACGTAATCCATCTTCCCCTTATAAAACAAAGGATGGATATCCACGCCGCCCGACAGCACCAGCGCATCATAGTCATCAAACTCGCCACTCTCGACGGACAGCTTCACCACCTCGATATCCGCCGCCCCGTCCTTCAGCCACCGGACGTAATTATTATGCTTCTCATCGGACCCCGTGTATGTCAAACCTATCCTCATAATGCCTCCTGGTATAACTTTTTAAAATCCTCCCTGCTGACGGGCTTAGGGTTATTCGGATGACAGAAGTCCGCAAAAGCCAGGTCGGATAATGTTTCGATATGCTCCTCCTTCACCCCTACCTCACGCAGCCGCGCCGGCAATCCCAGCTCCTTATTCAAACCAAACAAACGCCCGACCACCGCCTCACCGGACTCTTCCTGCAGATCCATCGTCCGGGCGATCTGCCTGAACTTATCTTCAAACCCGGACACATTGAACCGCATGCCATAAGGAAGGTTCACCGCATTGGCAAGCCCATGATGCGTATCCAGCAGCGAAGACAAAGGGTGTGCCAGCGAATGGACCACTCCAAGCCCCTTCTGAAAAGCAACGGCGCCCATGAGACTGCCGATCATCATATTACTCCTGGACTCCAGGTCCGGCTTATGTGTGGCGGATACGATCGACCGCACGATCAGCGACACGCCCTGTAACGCGATACCTTCACACATAGGATGCCACATCTTTGCAATATAAGCCTCCAGGTTATGCGTCAGCGCATCCATGCCCGTTGCCGCCGTAACAAAAGGGGGCAGGTCCATGGTCAAAAGAGGGTCCGCATAAACGATCTTCGCCAGCAGCTTGGGCGAGAAAAGTATCCTCTTCCGGTGTGTATCGTCTTCCGAAATGATGGCGCTGCGTCCTACTTCGCTCCCCGTACCGCTGGTGGTAGGCACGGTGATAAAATACGGGACTTCCTCCGTAACATATTTGTCGCCGCCGATGAGATCGTCATAATCAAAAAGATCGCGGTGGTGATGGATCCGCAAGGCAATGGCCCTGGCTACATCCATGGCAGCTCCTCCGCCGATGCCGATGATCGAGTCACGGTCGGCAGCCGTAAATGCAGCTCCCCCCTTCTCTACATCGGATTTTACCGGGTTCTTATGGATGTCCGAAAAAACCTCCGCGGAAAGCCCCTTCGCCCGCAGGTCCCGCACGATCTCCTGGAAGAACCCCAATCCTGCTACCATCGGGTCCGTCACTAATAAAGGCTTCTTTAAACCCTGAGCGATCAAATGTTCCGGCAGCTCACGCACAGCTCCCGCCCCAAATCGGATAGTAGTTGGAAAATTGTATTGTCTGACGATATTAAAGTCTATCATAGTCATTTAAATAATTTCAAAATAACGCTTCAGCTCCCAGTCGGTCACTTCCCGGGAGAACTGTCTCCATTCCCACTCACGGGTACGGGTGAAATGGTCTGCGAACGTCTCGCCAAACAGCTCCGCGGCCAAAGCATTCCCCTTCATAGCCTGCGTCGCCTCCCACAGGTTCCGGGGCAGCACGCCCAGACCTTTGTCGGCATATCCGCTACCCTTTGTAGCCGGCGTCTCGAGCTTCAACCCCTTCCGGATGCCATATAAGCCGGAAGCAAGACAAGCGGCCATGGCCAGGTAGGGATTGGCGTCACTGCCCACTACCCTTGTTTCCAGACGGGTGGATGTCGCGCTCCCGGGCAAGGCACGCAGGGCTGTCGTCCTGTTGTCGATGCCCCAGGTGACGGTGGTGGGCGCCCAGGCCCCTTCCACCAACCGTTTGTAGCTGTTGACGGTAGGCGCATACATAGGCAGTACATATGGCAGACAATGCAGCTGCCCGGCAATATAGCTTTCCATCACACTGCTCATCCCGGCCCTGCCCCCCGCATCGTAAAATAAATTCTGCGCGCCGTCAGCCGACCAGAGACTCTGATGCACATGACCGCTGCAGCCAGGCAGCTCTGAGCTGAATTTCGCCATAAATGTAGGCAGTACGCCATGCCGGGCGCCGATCTCCTTGACCCCGGATTTGAAAAGCACCGCCCTGTCCGCCGCCTCCAGCACATCCGCATATAAAACAGCGGCCTCATAGACCCCCGGACCGGTCTCCGTATGAAGCCCCTCCAGTGGAACATCGAACTTTTCCAGCAGATCGAAAAGGTCCTGGAAAAAAGCGCTGCCCTGCGAAGCCCGTAGAATGGAATAGCCAAACATCCCCTGGCTCATAGGACTCAGCTGACGGTAGTCCTCCGCAGCCACCGTCCCGCCCTTGCCAAGAAAATTGAACCATTCAAATTCCTGTGAGAAATACGCCCGGTACCCCAGTTCCTCGGCCTGCCCGATCACCCGCCGCAGCAAGCCCCGGGGACAGGGTGCGTCCGGGAACCCAGCAAGAAAAAAGGGAAGGTCATTCTCCCAGGGCACCCGGCGGAAAGTATTGATGTCGATCATGGCAAGGGCATCCGGATAACCCGTATGCCAGCCTGTATAAGCGGCATTGTCATAGGCCTGGTCGCCCGCATCCCATCCGAATACGACGTCACAAAAACCAAAACCCTTTTCCGCCACCGACCTGAACTTGTCCAGGCTGATAAGCTTCCCTCTCAATACACCATCGATATCCGTGATAGCCAGTTTGACCTTGGTGGCGCTTTCTTCCGTAAGCTCCTGCAGGAGCTCTGGCAGCGATTGTTGATTGCGCATCTTCATTGCGTATTATTGGTAACAGAATTCCGGAAAAATTTCTCATACCCGCTGTCCACCTGGAAACACCGTACCCCCGCATCCTGCATCTTCTTTATGTCCCCCGCAGCATCCTCCTCCGGCGTAGCGGACTTTGCATAATGCCACTCGTTCACCGCCCCTACCACCATTATCCCCTCCTTCCTCGCCCAGTCCACATCCTCTTTTGGGATATCCGAAGCAAACAGATAATAGTTACCCGCCTTATAGCCGGGCTTCGACCTGTTCTCTTCCAGCTGCCGGCGGGTACAGCTCAACCTTACTTTCCCCGTAAAAAAATCAGTGGACTCATCCGTCCCGATCATCAGCGCCGAACGTTGCAGGTCGTATTTTCTCAGCAGCGCTACTACTTTTTCAAACAGCGCGCTGTCATAACCCCGGATCTTGTTGTCGATCATCACACCCATCTTCCCCCGGCAATACTGCAGCACTTCCTCAAAACGCAACACCCGGCTGCCGCCCCTGTCGCTCCTTAACAGACTTATCTCCTGCCAGGTCACGTCCGATACCCGTCTGTCGACGCCATAATATTTTTTCAGGTCCGCATCGTGGTTGATGATCAGTACGCCATCCTTCGTTACCCGAAGGTCCACTTCCACCATATTGAATCCATGCCGCGCAGCTTCCTCCAGCGCAGGCAGGCTGTTCTCCGCCCGGGCGCTGTCCACCACACCTCCGCGATGCGCGATAAGAAAATACCCCACCCCATGCTGCGCAAAACAGACGCAGGGGAATATCAGTCCGGTCAGCAGGGAAATGATCACCCGTTTCATGTTGTCACCTTTTTTCCGGCAAAAAAATGAAACCAAATGTACGCCAGGATCAGGATCGAAAAATAAACGCATGCTAAGGTAATATTAAGTGTGATCATGGCTGCCAGCGCCACCCCCGCGATGACCAGGGCGATCAGGGGGAAATAAGGATAAAAAGGTACTTTGAACGGTCTTGGCAGCGCAGGCTCCTTCCTTCTTAATACCAGCAAGGTCACCATGGCAAGGATATACAGCGTGAGGGCCCCAAAGACGGAAATAGTGATGATCTCTGCTGTCCGCCCCGTCAGCAGCGCGACGATACCGATGCACATATTCACCAGCAGGGCAGCCACAGGCGTCCTGAACTTTACATGTACCTTTCCAAAAGCCGCGGGGATATATCTCACCCGTCCGAACTCGAAGGTAGCCCTGCTGGCCGCCAGTATGATGCCGTGAAAAGAAGCCACCAGCCCCATGAGCCCGATGGTGATCAGCAGATGGTACAGGAGCCCGCTGTTACCCGTGATCCTGGATAAGGCCAGGGGTAAGGGGCTATCCGAAGCATCCGCTCCCGGAGAGGAATATACGATGGCTTCCCATCCCGCCACCCCGATGGAAGACATGAATACCAGCACGCATAGTATGATCAGGGTCGCCAGGGCCGAGCCAAAACCCAGCAGCACATTCCGCTGCGGATGGATCGTCTCCTCAGCCACATTCGCCACGCCTTCAAGACCCAGAAAGAACCAGATGGCAAAGGGTATCGCCCCCCACACCCCCTTCCACCCATGGGGAAAGTCATTTTGCCGCAGGTTGGCCCCTGAAAAATGAGGGAAACAGATACCCGCGAACAGCAGCAATTCGAATACGGCCAGCACAGTGACCACCAGCTCACAACCCGCCGCTGCCTTTACAC
>DASZVM010000424.1:0-3066 GCA_035547295.1 Puia sp.
AGGTGTCGTACCGGGAAACACTTTACCGGTGATCCTCTCCGGTTTTTCCGTAAAAAGCAACAATGATGGAACGGCTGCGCTGAGCTGGGAGACGAAGATGGAGCAGAACTCCAGCAGATTTGAGATCGAGCGTAGTGCGGATGGAAGGGGCTGGAGCACGATAGGAACGGTGCAGGCCAGTGGGAATGCTTCTTTACCTACGGATTATTCATATGCGGACAGCAGGATGCTGACCGGTACGAATTACTATCGTCTGAAGATGGTCGATCTCGACGGGAGCGCTGTATACAGCGAAGTAAAAGTTCTGCAGGGAGCAGTCATCGATCATATCAGCTTCTATCCCAATCCGGCCCGTGATTATGTGAATGTGACGCTGGGCGGTGTCAGCGCCGGCATGGTAACGGTGCGTCTTATCAACCAGGCGGGTGTGGTATTACAGGAGAAGAGCGTATCGGGCGCTTCGGGGACAACGGTGACCTTCCCTTTGCAGCAGGCGACATCCGGATGGTATGTGCTGTATGTTTCGTCCCGGGATGGGATGCATGAAAGCAGCAAGCTGCTGATCAATCGTATGTAATAAAAAATCAAACGACGTTTTCATAGAGGGTACTACCGTGTATCCAGATTACTTAAGGTGTTAATAGTTAATAGTTACAGGGGCCCCCATTTCTATGGGGGCTATTTCTATAGCAAATGAAGACGGAAGGTCAGCCCTGCATTGTAAGCAAGTCCGTATTCGCTGACCCGCTGCTGATCCGAGGGTTTTGTCAGCCTTTTAAAATGACTGGCCTTGCCCTGGCTGTTGTCGAAATAGCCAAGACGCCATCTTGAATTGAAATCCATGTCGATGCCTGCTCCGGCAAAAAGTCCCAGCTGTAATTGGTGAATGTTGAGAGGGAACCAAAGAGCCCTGAGCGCGGGTTCGACGATAAGTCCGCCTCTGCGGAGACCCAAAGGTCTGTTGACGCTGTTGGCAAGCTGTTTGTATTCGGGCGGCATATTTCCGTTGAGGGCGATGATATCCCTGTGGAAACCCACGCCGGCGCCGGCCAGCAGAAGAAATTTGGGATCCTTTATCAGTGCGCTGTACATGCCTATCAGCAGGTTGAAGGAAGTAAGGTCCTTCCCGGAATTGATGACAGATACGCGAGCGGAATACATCTGCCGGGAGTTTACGGGCATGGCGCTCAGTTCGAAATGAAGGCTGGATGGAACATGGGGCTCCGTGGGATAACCATATTTGGCAAGCCAGCGATTGATATGGGGGTCGTTGGCATGGGTGAAGCTGAGGCCGCCATTGAAGAACAAGGAGAATGTGGAGTCAACCGGCGCCTGGGAGAACAGACGGGTTGAAGCCAGTAATAAGATCATAAAAAGAACGGCGCGCCTCATTATTAAATATAATCAAATTCAGGGGCAGCGCATAGTTTTTAACAAATTGGCCTCGCGGCCAGGACGAACCGGGTATTCATAAGCTTGTCAGTCATTTAAAACGACTTCCCTTTTTTCCTTCAGCTCTTTTTTTGTCATATTAAAGAGAATACTATGTCTGCCGTTCACCCGCTGAACAAGGTGGACATGGGCGATGAAATCTTCCACGATCTGGATCTTATCGCTGGGCGTCACTACCAGCAGCTGAAGGTGGAGCTGTTTACATAGCTCCATCAGATAGGTGGCTTTTTCTTCATCCTGGTTGCTAAAGCTTTCATCCACGGCAATAAAGCGGAGGCTTTTTGCATTGCGTCCTTCCCGGGTGATGCCGAACTGATAAGCGATAGCGCTGCAAAGGATAGTGTAGGTCAGCTGGGCTTTTTCGCCTCCTGACAACTGGCCCATCTGACGATAGGTCTTCTTCAACTCGTGGGTTTCCCTGAATTTTTCATCCGCCCAGAATTCGAACCAGTTGCGTACGTCCAATACCCGCGCCCGGTAGGACTCATTCTCATCCAGCGAGGTGATGAGGGATTGTACGTTCTGTGAAAAATGCAGGGCTTTCTCCTCAAAGCTGTTCTGCTGCCAGTCGGCGGCCTGGGGCAGCGCATTCAGCAATTTGTGTCTGAACTCCCTGATGGCGGTATCTGCCGCGGGCCGGATGCCTAATTGGATATAGGTGTCGGGCAGCCTGTTGAAATTTATACCTGACAGAGAGCCGTTGAGGGTGAGAATGCTGTTCTTTATCTTTCTTTCCCAGATCTCCAATTCTTCATTCAGGACGCCCATTTTTATTACGGCGGTATCGTGCAGCAGACGTTCGAAGTCTTTTTTAAAGCGGGGAAGGTTTTCGGTCTGCAGCTTGTTCAGCCACTCCAGGTATTCGTCTGCGTATTCCCTTTCGCCGGGCAGCTGCTGGACATCGGCGATCCAGTCGGTAAAGCGCTGCATGATCTCGGGCGAAGGGTTCTTTATACGCATCATTGAACGGTCAAGCTCACGTCCTTCGCGCTGGACGGTGTCTTCCAGCTGGCGGACGCTGCTCTCCGCCTCATCTGTGAGCCGGCGGCAAATGCCATCCAGGTTCTCCAGGGTAATATTCGTCAGCTCCCCGGCACGTCTTTGCTGGAACTGCAGGAGGTGCTCACGGTCGCCATCGGTCAACAGGTCCAGCAGCGGCTTGCGTTCCAGACGATCTTTCTCCATTTGTTCAAGAGAATTCTCACCCAGTCTTATTTTGCCGGTCAATTCGTCCCTTTCCGCTTCGCCGGCGGCAATGGAAGCGCGAATGGTTTCCAGCTGCTGCGTAAGGGTCTTCAGGCTGTCGCTGCTTTTCTTAAGCTGGGCCATCTGCTCCTCGGCGCTGTATATATCCCGTTGTATGCGCGCGGTATTGATCTGGCCAAAACCGGGATGTTCCAGGAGACGTTTGACGGCAAATACCTGCTCCTGCAGTCTCCGTCGTTTGCTATCGGCACGGTGAAGGGCTTCCTCGGATTGATCGATGGCGGCAACCAGCTTTGCCCGCCGGTCCTGCAGCGCCTGCTTCTTTTTTTCATTGTTCCATCCCATGGCATAGCGGCTGGGATCGTTGCGCTCCGGCCGATCGTCCTTTTCGTGACGGTCACGGTTTTT
>DASZVM010000425.1:0-3776 GCA_035547295.1 Puia sp.
CGGTCATAACGTACATGGATCTCATTGGCATCCACGAACTCTACGATGCCATCGCCTTCCGCATGTATCTGGATGCGGGCGTCACGGGCAGCCTTTGCTTCCAGCCCCGTACCTACGATAGGCATCTCAGGACGGATGAGAGGCACAGCCTGACGCTGCATGTTCGATCCCATCAGCGCACGGTTGGCGTCATCATGCTCCAGGAAGGGGATCAGGGAAGCACTCAACCCTACGATCTGGTTGGGAGCGACGTCCATGAATTCCACTTCGCTCTTATCGAGTATCGGGAAGTCGCCGGTCTGACGGCTGACGATCTTGTCTTCTACGAAGTTGCCTTTCTCATCCAGCTCGATATTCGCCTGGGCGATCTTGGCCACATCTTCTTCTTCAGCGCTCAGATAGGTCAGCTTCTTCAGTTCGACCTTCCCGTCCTGTACCTTACGATAGGGCGTTTCGATAAAGCCCATTTCGTTGATCTTGGCATGAACGCAGAGTGTGGAGATAAGCCCGATATTGGGACCTTCCGGCGTTTCGATGGTACACAGACGGCCATAGTGGGAGTAGTGTACGTCACGAACTTCAAAGCCGGCACGCTCGCGGGACAGACCACCGGGTCCGAGCGCAGAGATACGACGCTTGTGCGTGATCTCGCTCAACGGGTTCGTCTGGTCCAGGAACTGGGACAACTGGGAAGTACCAAAGAAGGAATTGATGACGGAAGAAAGCGTCCTTGCATTGATAAGGTCCACAGGAGTAAATACCTCGTTGTCACGGACGTTCATACGCTCGCGGATGGTCCTCGCCATACGGGCCAGACCTACGCCGAACTGAGCATATAATTGCTCCCCTACCGTACGGACACGACGATTGCTCAGGTGATCGATGTCGTCGATCTCCGCCTTCGCGTTGGTCAGCCGGACGAGATACTTGATGATCTCGATCATGTCTTCCTTCGTCAGCGTCTTCTGGTCCAGGGGCTGGTTGAGATTGAGCTTCCGGTTGATCTTATAACGGCCGACCTCACCCAGGTCATAACGCTTGTCGCTGAAGAACAGCTTATCGATAATACCCCTCGCAGTCTCGTCATCCGGAGCGTCGGCGCCCCGCAGCTGGCGGTAGATATGCTGGACGGCTTCCAGTTCGGAGTTGGAGGTATCCTTGTTCAAAGTGTTGTAGATAATGGCATAGTCGCCGCCCACATCCTCTTTCTGGATAAAGACGCTCTTCACGTCCATTTCCACCACCATGTCGATGGCTTCTTCATCCAGAATGGTATCACGCTCCAGCACGATCTCATTCCGCTCGATGGATACTACTTCACCGGTGTCCTCATCGACGAAGTCCTCTACCCAGGTACGCAGAACACGCGCAGCCAGCTTCTTGCCGATATATTTCTGCAGCAGCTTCTTGTCCGCCTTTACCTCGTCGGCCATGCCGAACAGCTCCAGGATATCTTTATCCGTCTCATACCCGATGGAACGCAGCAGGGTAGTGACAGGGAATTTTTTCTTACGGTCGATATATGCGTACATCACGTTGTTGATGTCCGTGGCAAACTCCATCCAGGCTCCCTTGAAAGGGATCACACGGGCCGAGTAGATCTTGGTCCCGTTGGGGTGGATGGACTGGCCAAAAAATACCCCGGGGCTGCGATGCAGCTGGGATACGACTACACGCTCAGCTCCGTTGATCACAAACGTGCCGCGGGGCGTCATGTAGGGGATGTTGCCCAGGAACACATCCTGGACGATGGTCTGGAAATCCACATGCTCCTCGTCATTACAGCTGAGACGCAGCTTGGCCTTCAGGGGAACGGCATAGGTAAGACCACGCTCCATACACTCCTCGATAGTGTAACGGGGAGGATCGATGAAGTAATCCAGGAACTCCAGCATGAAAATGTTCCGCGTATCGGTGATAGGGAAATTCTCTTTGAACACCTTGAACAAACCTTCAATATTGCGTTTGTCCGGGGTGGTCTCTAGCTGGAAAAATTCTTTAAAAGATTGGATCTGCACTTCCAGAAGGTCAGGAGTTTCGGCAAGGTGTTTGATTTTACCGAAGTTGATCCTGTTTTGCAATTTTGTTGAAGACATATTGATTAAAACCGGTTTTTAATGATTCGTGCTCAAAATCGTCTGCGCCTTATAAATTACTGATTCCTAGTTATCAATAATTTACACTTTAAAACAAATCTTAACACAACTTAACTTTAGGGAAACGGACCGCAAAGTTAAGGAATTAGTATCAAATACCAAAAAACCCCTCACTTTTTGAGTGAGGGGTAATAGCGTCATTTATCCGGTGGAATTACTGGATCTCTACTTCAGCGCCGGCTTCTTTCAGCTTGGCGACCAGGGCGTCGGCATCAGCCTTGCTGACACCTTCCTTAACGGGCTTGGGAGCGCCGTCAACCAGGTCCTTGGCTTCTTTCAGACCAAGACCGGTAAGGTCCTTAACGATCTTCACAACGTTCAGCTTGTTAGCGCCGGCGGCTTTCAGGATCACATTGAAAGCGGTCTTCTCTTCAGCAGCGGCAGCGCCGCCACCTGCAGCAGGACCGGCAGCAACGGCTACAGCAGCAGCTGCAGGCTCGATGCCGTATTCTTCCTTCAGGATCTTTGCCAGTTCGTTTACTTCTTTTACTGTCAGCCCTACGAGCTGCTCAGCAAATGCTTTTAAGTCTGCCATAATAAATTAAATTTTTTCCGCCTTCACAGCTATTCCGCTCCGGCGGAGGTTTAAAAAAATTAGCCTTTGTTTGTTAGCCCCCAGGCCTGGGCTTTATTTTCTATACCGGCTCACACCGGCAGTTGAAACTTAGTTCGCACCCGCGCGATCTTCCAGCGCCTTGATCAGCCCGGCCAGCTTGTTGCCCGCATTCAGGCCGCTGATAACGTTCTTGGCAGGTGATTGCAGCAAACCAATGATCTCGCCGATAAGGTCGTGCTTGCTCTTCAGGGTAGTCAGGGCCTTCAGTTGGTCATTCCCTTCAAATACGTCCCCGTCGATAAAAGCAGCCTTCAATATGGGCTTTTCCGTGTTGCCCGTCTTCCGGAAATCACTGATGATAAGCGCCGGCTCCTTGGGGTTCTCGGAGAACAGCAGCGCGGTTACGCCGTTCAGGGATTCGTATACCCCGGAAAAACGCTTGTCATCCAATCCTTCCAGCGCCTTCTTGATAAGGGTGTTCTTGGCTACCTTCATCTCTACTTTCTTGTCAAAACAGATCCGGCGCAGCTTGCCCACCTGCTCAACAGTCAGTGACTCCGTATTGGTCACATAGAAGTTGTTATATTGATTGAACTTGTCTTTCAACAGCTCAATTACTTCATTTTTTTGATCTTTGTTCATAACTCGATTTTTAATCCGCAGTGATTCAATTAGTGTACAAAGGCTTTAGTGTCAATGGCGATGCCCGGACTCATCGAGCTGGCCAAAAATACGCTCTTGACATAAGTGCCCTTGGCCGTGGCCGGCTTGGCCCTGATGATCGCGTTGATCAGCTCCTGGCTGTTTTCCACGATCTTTTCAGGGGAGAAGCTCACCCGGCCGATGCTGGCATGGATAATGCCCGCCTTGTCGACCTTGAAAGCGATCTTACCGCCCTTTACCTCATTCACGGCAGCCGCCACATCATTTGTCACCGTGCCGGTCTTCGGGTTCGGCATCAGGTTACGGGGACCCAGCACCTTACCCAATTTCCCGATCTTGGGCATCACGGAAGGAGTGGCCACGATCACATCCACATCTACCCATCCGCTTTCGATCTTCTG
>DASZVM010000426.1:0-8205 GCA_035547295.1 Puia sp.
GCCGCCATGAGCACTATCAGCAGCGGGATGAATGCATCCGCCACCGTCTTCCTGGAAGACATCTACGCAAGATATTTCCACCGGCAGGTGACGGGGAAACAAAGGATGACGGTGTTATATGCGGGCACCATTGCCTTCGGACTGGCCGGCATGCTGTCGGGCCTGGCCATGATGGGCACTGCCAGCATCCTGGATATGTGGTGGGAGCTTTCAGGCATATTCGCAGCAGGCATGCTGGGTATTTTTCTCCTGGGCATTTTCAGCAGGAGAACAGGTAATCACGTGGCGATGATCGCAGCCGCCATCGGGATCCTCGTCATCGCATGGATGACATTTTCACCACGGCTCCCAGCCAACCTCGGCATGCTGAAGAACCCCTTTGACAAGAACATGGTCATCGTCATCGGGACCCTTTCGATATTCCTGGTGGGAGTGTTGCTCTCCCGCCGGCGGTAAAACAACGTTTGTATTCAAGGGGCGTCATGCCTGTCACCCGTTTAAAATGTCTGTAAAAGTTGGAGACATTGCGAAAACCGCACTCGTAGCACAACACTTCCGCAGGCTTTTTATCTTCCACCAGCAGCCGGCAGGCATGACTGATACGGACCTCTATAAGAAAATCATAGTAGGATTTGTTCGTCATCATCCTGAAATACCTGCAGAAAGAAGTGACCGTGAGGTTCCTGATAGCAGCAACATCTTCCAGGGAGATATCTTCCCTGAAATGCATGAGCGTATAATTGTAAATATCTCTCAGCTGCATCGTCTTGATCTCATCCGTCCTGTAAAATGCATAAGCGGACGTGATGTGCTCATATTCGTCCGTAGCGGCCAGTATTTCCAGCAGCTGCAGCAGGGCGATCAACCGCTGCATCCCTGTCGCGTTTACCATGGAAACCATCAGCTCACGCAGCTCCTCGCCTGCCCGGCCATGGATCACCATCCCCATTTTTGCCTTTTCAAACAGCCGCGGCAACAGATACGCCTCGGGCAGCGAACAAAGCTCCTTTCCCATACAGTCAGGCAGGAACTGCACCACCACCGCCTCTACCGAAGCCTGCGGGTTCTCATCATAATACTCTTTCTGGCATTGCCAGGAATGGGGCAGGTTCTCTCCTAAAAGGATCACCTCCCCGGAATTGAAGGTGCTTACATTGTCACCGATGAACCTCATCCCCTGCCCCTTGATCGTATAATGCAGCTCCAGCTCCGGATGATAATGCCAGATGCTGCCAAAATTCCTGCTCTTTAAATGATAGGCCGTGTACGACTCCTGGGGAAGCGTATTGACTTTATAAAAATTAGGTTTCATATGCGTGGACGTTGTGACAATATCGTATAAATATCCGGCAATAAGCTGTAAAAATGAGGAATTTTATTCGAGGATATTTGTTCCATGATTGCTAAGACCACTATTGCCGCATTGGCCCTTACGGCCTGTCTTGTTTCCTTTTCCGGGAAAACACAGGCACAGCCCACCGACCTCAGCCGGGCTGCCATTCACTGTCTTACCACCGACAAGCAATTCCTGCTCCGGACACCGGAAGTGCTGCAGGAAGAGGTGGAAAAAAGGACAGGTCTGCGATGGCCCGTGACCATCCGCGAAAAAGAGAATGCTTCTGTCGCCGCGACCGTTGTGCTGGTACGTCTCGGGGACAGTGCCCGGCTTACCCCTGGTGACCGTAAAATGCTGGCTGCCTTGCCCTTACCCCGCAGTGAAGGCTATCAGCTGGTGTCGTTGAGTGACCGCCGCCTGTTGATCGTCGCAAGGGACGCCCGGGGACTCCTGTACGGGGTCGGCCGTCTGCTCCGCAAGCTGGAAATGCGCCCCAAAAGCGTCCTGCTGCCGGAGACGCTGTCCATGAGCTCCTCGCCCGCTTATCCGCTGAGAGGCCACCAGCTGGGCTATCGGCCAAAGACCAACAGCTACGATGCGTTCACCGTACCCCGCTATGACCAGTATATCCGCGACCTGGCCCTCTTTGGGGCCAACAGCATCGAGATCCTGCCGCCAAGGACGGACGACGAGGCTACCAGTCCGCACATGATCATACCTGCGGCCAAAATGATCGTCGAACAATCCCGCATCTGTCAGTCCTACGGGCTGGATGTCTGGATGTGGTATCCCAACGTGGGAAAGGATTATGAACATGAGGACGCCATCCGGCAGGAGCTGAAAGAAAGAGAGGACATCTTCGCCTCTTTGCCGCGGCTGGACAATGTATTCGTTCCCGCCGGCGATCCGGGTGAAATGGATCCGGGGCCCCTGTTCCGCTGGCTGGAAAAAGAGGCGGTAGTACTGCTGAAATACCATCCCCACGCAAAGATCTGGGTCTCTCCCCAGGCTTTCAAACCCCGGCCGGACTGGTACACCGCCTTTTTTGCGGAAGCCAACCGTAAATACCCCTGGTTCGGAGGAGTAGTCTTCGGCCCCTGGGTAAAAGTCCCCCTCGAAGAATTGCGCCGGCAGCTGGACCCCTCCATTCCCATCCGTCATTACCCCGACATCACCCATTCGCTGAATGCCCAGTATCCTATCCCTCATTGGGACCTTGCCTGGGCCCTCACCCTGGGCAGGGAATGCATCAATCCCCGTCCCAATGACGAAAAGACGATACACAATACCTTCGCCCCTTACTGCGTGGGCAGCATCACCTATTCGGAAGGCACGAATGACGATGTAAATAAATTTGTCTGGAGCGATCAGGACTGGGACCCATCCACCCCCGTTATACAAACGCTAAGGGACTACGCCCGGCTCTTTCTGTCGCCCGATATGACGGAAGCCGCGGCCCAGGGCATCATGGAGCTGGAAAATAACCTGAAAGGACCCGCCATTACCAACACCGGCGTGGAAAGGACCCTGCTGCAATGGCAGCGGCTGGAGCGGCAGTCCTCCCCTTCCCTGCTTGCAAACCCCCGGATGCAAATGTGCCTGATCCGTGCATACTTCGACGCATACACCCAACGAAGGCTCATCCACGAGACGGAATTGGTACAGCAGGCCAGAGAGCTACTGGAGAATGGAACACCGGATGCCATCACGCAGGCAACAGCCATTTTGAAAAGTACCGCCGAAACCACCACCTTACCTGCCTTCAAGGCAAAATGTTTTGCGCTGGCCGATTCATTGTACAGGAGCATCGGCGCACAGCTGACCATCGCCCGTCATGGAGGGAGACAGGAGCGGGGCAATTTTATGGATTTCATCGATTATCCGCTGACAGACGCCCCCTGGCTGCTGGACCAGCTGTCCGGCATTGAAAACATTGCTACCGATGCGGAACGCAGGAAAAAAATCTATGCGATGCTGCATCGCACCGACCCCGGGCCGGGAGGGTTCTATGATAATCTTTCGGACCCCCTGAGCTTTGAAAAAATAATCCCCGGTATGCCATGGGCAAAGGACCCGGGCGGCCTGCAGTCGCCTCACGTCGGTTTCGGCACAGGACTGGAAGGCATATCCTGGCTGGACAACCCCATGGCGTCCGGCTTTAAAGGAAAAGTGATCCCCCACTGCTGGATGAAAGAGGCCATGGCCTTATATGATGTGCCGCTGAAGGCGCACTACGAGGGGCTGGACAGCAGCACCGGCTACACC
The DNA here is from genome assembly GCA_035547295.1 of Puia sp. Taxonomy (GTDB): domain Bacteria; phylum Bacteroidota; class Bacteroidia; order Chitinophagales; family Chitinophagaceae; genus Puia. The sequence continues at coordinate 3,602 of DASZVM010000426.1, forward strand.
ATCCGCGTGGCGTATACCGGAAGATATCATTCACATATCAGGCTGACTACAGGCGACGGCTACCAGATACATGATTATGTAGAAACAGGTAAAAAGCCCATCTTTGAATTCGATCTCCCCCGGAAAGAGATCCACAACGGACAGGTAACCTTTGTATGGCAATGCGCGGAGGGTGAAAGAGGGACACAGGTCGCCGAAATATGGCTGATAAAAAACAAAAAATGAAGAAGAACCAACTGGCGGAAAAGCTGAGAGAGGGACGTAACGTTTATGGCACCTGCATAACCTCCACAGGCCCTATGTGGCCCGCGGCCATTGCGGGCGCGGGACTGGATTTCGTATTTATCGACACCGAACATATCCCTTTGGACAGAAATGAGCTGGCGCTGCTGTGCCAGTCCTTCAGAAGCCACGGCATTTCACCCGTGGTACGCATACCCTCGCCCGACCCATACAGGGCATGCCAGGCCATCGACGGCGGCGCCCAGGGCATCGTCGCCCCCTATCTCGAATCCGTATCACAGGTGAAAGAGCTGGTGGGCGCCGTCAAATACCGCCCCCTGAAAGGAGAATTGCTTACAGCCTATCTCGACGGCGCCAGGACAATGGCCCCTGAGCTGCGGCAATACATCGAAGGTTACAACCAGGCCCTCTGCATCGCCAACATAGAAAGCGTCCCTGCCCTGGAAAGACTGGACAGCCTGCTGTCCGTCCCCGGTCTGGACGGAGTGTTCATCGGCCCGCACGATCTTTCCGTCAGCCTGGGTCTCCCCGAACAATACGATCATCCCGAGTTCGATAAAGCAGTAACACACATCATCCATACTACCCGCCGCAAAGGCCTCTCCATCGGCATCCATTTTTCCCTGGAGCCCGAACGCCAGGTCCGCTGGATAAAGGAAGGCGCCAATATCATCGTCCACAGCTTTGACATAGCTTTGTTCCTCCAGCGGCTGCGTCATGATATCGGCCTGATAAAAAAGGCTGCGGGCGACCAGCCGGATACAGATGCGGGTGAAAAGCTGGTGGTCTGATAATTTTTTTCCCCGAGACCCAGTATCAAAGAAGTGCAATTGTCTCTACAATAAAAATTGCCATATGGGGGAATTACAGATCAAAAAACTACCCAAACAATACGATGCGGTCATCGTAGGCTCCGGCGCCGGCGGAGGCATGGCCGCTTATGTCCTTGCACAGGCCGGCCTGCATGTCGCCCTGGTGGAAGCGGGGCCGCCCTTCGACCCCAGGATCAATTCCTTACAGCTGAAAAATCCCTGGGAATCACCCCGCAGAGGCGCGGGCACTTCCCTGCGGCCCTTTGGAGATCTCGACGGCGCCTGGCACGGCTGGGAGATCGAAGGGGAGCCTTATACAAAGGCGGAAGGCACGCACTGGGACTGGTTCCGCCCACGCATGGTCGGCGGCCGCACCAACCACTGGGGCAGAATCTCCCTCCGGTTTGGCCCCAAGGATTTCAAACGCAGGAGCCTCGATGGTCTTGGCGACGACTGGCCCATCGGGTACGAGGACGTAGCTCCCTATTACGACAAGATCGACAAGCTCATCGGCGTATTCGGCACCAATGAAGGATTGCCCAACGACCCCGATGGCATCTTTCTCCCCCCTCCCCGGCCCCGTCTGCACGAGCTCTTTATAAAGAAGGCAGGCATGGGCGCCGGCATACCCGTGATCCCCTCCCGTCTGTCCATCCTTACCAAACAGATCAACAAGGAAAGAGGGGCCTGTTTCTTCTGTGCCCAATGCGGCCGCAGTTGCAAGGTATACGGAGATTTCTCCTCCTCCTCTGTCCTGGTCAGACCGGCCGTGGCCACGGGAAATGTAGATCTCATCACCAATGCGATGGCCAGGGAAGTGCTGACAAATAAAGAAGGACTGGCCACGGGCATCTCGTACGTGGACAAGACCGACCTCCGGGAATACCAGGTACAGGGAAGGGTGGTCATCCTGGCGGCCAGCACCTGTGAGACGGCCCGGCTGCTGCTGAACTCCAAATCACCCCGTCATCCAAACGGACTGGTCAACTCCAGCGACGTCGTAGGTAAATACCTGCATGATTCCACCGGCGCGAGCATGAGCGGCATCGTGCCCACTTTACTGGATCGCAAACGCTACAATGAGGACGGGGTCGGTGGCGCACACGTCTATTCGCCCTGGTGGCTGGACAACAAGAAACTAGATTTCCCCAGGGGTTACCACATCGAATATGGAGGCGGCATGGGTATGCCTATGTACGGCTTTAGCTGGGGCATCGAAAATCTGCAGGAAAAAGTGCTGATCAAAGGCGTTCACAAAGAGCCCGGCGGATACGGCAGATCCCTGAAAGAGGACATTCGTTATCTTTATGGGGCCCGCATCGGCATGGCAGGACGCGGAGAGGCCGTACCCAGGGCGGAAAACCATTGCCGCATCGACCCCGACGGCACCGTTGATAAATACGGCATCCCCATTTTACAGTTCAATGTGAAGCATTCTGAATACGAGATCAAACAGGCGAAGCATATGAACGAAACGTTCAAAGAGCTTTTCCATCAGATGGGCGCCATCGTCACTTCAAAGGACAACAGCGAAAAGAACCTTTGGGGACTGGACCGCCCCGGCAATGTCATACACGAGGCAGGGACGGTAAGGATGGGCAACGATCCCAAGACCTCCGCGCTGAACAAATGGGCGCAGGGACATGATTGTAAAAACCTGTTCTGCGTGGACGGCAGCCCCTTTGTTTCCCAGGGCGACAAAAATATAACATGGACGATACTGGCCCTCTCCATGCGGACCAGCGAATACATCGTCGATCAATTAAAAAAACGGAATATATAAGATCATATGGACAGAAGGAATTCTATTAAGACCATTATCGTGGGTGCGGTATCCGGCAGCGTCCTCGTGGAGGCCTGTGAGTCCAAGGACCCTGTGAAGACGGTGAATACGCCGGCAAAAGAAGAAGAAGATGTCACGCGTATGCCTGAAGAACTACAGCACCTGGAGGAATTGAAGGGTAAGGAGTTCTTTACCGCCGACGAAAAAGCCACCCTCGTCATTCTCACCGACATCATCATCCCCCGCGACGAGGTCAGCGGCAGCGCTTCGGATGCAAGAGTAGTAGACTTCCTCAGCTTTATCGTGCTGGACAAGCCCGAGCACCAGACACCGCTGCGCGGCGGCCTGCGATGGCTCGACCTGCGGGCGCTGAACAAATTTGAAAAGCCATTCAAAGACCTCAGCGGGAAGCAACAGCTGGAGATCGTGGACACCATCGCCTATCCCAAAAAAGCAAAGCCTGAGGACATGCAGGGCGTACACTTCTTTACGCTCCTGCGCAACCTTACCATTACCGGCTTTTATACCACCGAAACAGGTTTTAAGGACATCGGCTATGTGGGCAACAGACCCAATCAATGGAATGGCGTGCCGGCTGAAGTATTGCGGGAGCATGGGCTTTCCTATACGGAGAAAGAACTTAAGGAATGTATCAGTTTCACTTAATATGCCGCACATGCAACCCATCGTTCAAATCTCACTTGATCTGACAGACATCGACGAAGCATTGAACACGGCTGCCCTGGCCATGCGGGCCGGCGTGGACTGGCTGGAAGCCGGCACCCCGCTGATACTTGCCCATGGCCTGACAGGCGTAAAGGAATTGCGAAAAGCATTTCCCGGCGTCCCCATCGTCGCCGATCTGAAGACCATGGATGGCGGATACCTGGAAGCCGAGATGATGGCCAAAGCAGGCGCCACTCATGTAGTCGTCATGGCGAGAGCCCACGAAGAGACGATCAGATGTGTAGTAAAAGCCGGCCGCGACTTTGACATAAAAGTGATGGGCGACAACCTCGCCTGCCCCGATATGATCGCCGGCGCCCGGCGATTGGAAGACCTTGGCTGCGACTATGTCATCCATCATATAGGATATGACGAACGCAGAGGGATCGCTGCCAGGGGCGAACGAATGCCTTCGCCGCTGGATCAGTTACGGGAAGTGGTCGGGGCCGTCAGCATCCCTGTACAGGCTGTCGGCGGTCTCACCCTCGAGCAGGCCATCCGCTGTCCTGAGCTCGGGGCGCCCCTTGTGGTCCTGGGCGCCCCGCTGACCATCGACGCGGATGCTTTTAAGACAGCGGACGGCAACCTGGAAGATTCACTGCGCCTCATCTGCGAGAAGATCCATGGCGCCGGAAAAAAATAAAGATCATGAGCAAACAAAACCTTTTTCAAAAGGCGGCAGCCGTCGTCAACTTCGCACCCGAAAAAGGGTCCGTAGAGATCCGTGAGGTGGCCGTACCCGATATCGGAGAGGAAGATGTATTACTGGAGGTCGCAAATATAGGCGTATGCGGCAGCGACCTTCACCAATGGACAGCAGACCATTCCTGGCCCGTAAATTATCCCGTGATACTGGGGCATGAGTTCGGCGGGCATATTATTCGCCTGGGCAGCCGCGTGACAGGGTGGAAGGAAGGCGACAGGGTCGTCAGCGAGACCGCTGCCGTCGTAAATCTCAACAGCCCCCTATCCCGCCAGGGCTTGTACAACCTCGACCCCGGTCGTAAAGGGTTCGGCTATGGCGTGGACGGAGCGATGAC
>DASZVM010000427.1:0-3021 GCA_035547295.1 Puia sp.
CCATAGATATTACCATCGTACGGGAGAATATCGAGGACACTTATGGAGGCATCGAGCACATGCTGACCCAGGACGTAGCGCTCAGCCGCCGTTTTATCACCCGGCCGGGCAGTCTGCAGGTGATCAAGTATGCATTCGAAATGGCAAAGAAAAAAGGCGCCCGCCGTATCACCTGTGGTCACAAGGCAAATATCATGAAGCTGACGGACGGTCTGTTCCTGGAATGTTTCCAGGAAGTAGCAAAAGAATACCCCGGGCTGAAGGCCGACGATGTCATCGTGGATGACCTGGCCATGAAGCTGGTGGTACGCCCCCAGGAATTCGACGTGGTAGTGCTTACAAACCTGCAGGGTGACATTATCTCGGACCTTTGTGCCGGACTGGTAGGCGGACTGGGATTTGCCCCTTCGGCCAACATCGGCGATCATATCGCTATTTTCGAAGCCGTACATGGGACAGCCCCGGATATTGCAGGCAAGAACATCGCCAACCCTACAGCTCTTCTGCTCAGCGGCATATCCATGCTCCGCCACCTGGGCCTGATGGAGAACGCCGCCGTCATCGAGAACGCGTTGCTGTATACGCTTGAACAGGGTATCCATACGGGGGATTTCGGCAACAAAAGCACACCTTCCCTGAATACAACGGATTTTGCAAAGGCCATCATCGGCAATTTCGGCAAGACGCCGGAACACATGGCCCGGCCCCTGCTGCCCAATATGCCCGTCACCCAGACAGCCTTCAAGCTCACCCGCAACGAAATGATGGTCTCCGAAGAGACGCAAAAAGAGTTCATCGTCGGAGTAGACCTTTTTATCGAAAGTTCCGAGCTGCCCGGGACCATCGCCAAACGCTGTCAGCGTCATGCAGGCGTGAAATTCAACCTGATCAACATCAGCAACAGGGGCACGCAGGTATGGCCTACCGGTTCCGTCTATACGAACCTTGTCAACCAATACAACGTCCGCTTTGAGAGCATCGACGGATCGCCCCTCAATCAGCAGGACGTGCTGGGTTTGTATGTCAGCCTGAGCGGCGATTTTAAGATCTGCTCGTCCGAGCTCCTCAACATGTGGGGCGATAAAAGAGCCTATTCCCTCGCCCAGGGACAATAAAAAGCACCCCCGCGAAGGTTTTAACAAACCTTTGGCATGGTATTCGCGCCCTTTTCCGGACCTGCTTCTGGGCCCTTCTCCGCGCGACATCCAAAAACAACAACATGAAACAACTGTACACTCGCTGTCAGGCGGCTTTGCTTTGCCTGGCCTTCCTCTTCTTCGCGCCCGGCTTGCTTTTCTCCCAAAAAAGAACGCTGACTGCCTATCCCAACACCATCGTCGACAGCTATATTCATGGGTTTTATACCTCCCTGCCGGCCAGTTACAACTCAGGCTCGAAGAAATATCCCTTGCTGATATTCATCCATGGAATAGGCGAGATCGGCGACGGCAGCGCTGCCGCATTGCCCGCCGTGCTGCGCAACGGCCCTCCCATGCAGATCAACTACCAGGTGAATAAGAACACCAACGCCAACTTCCCCGATCCGGTGACTGTCAATGGGCAAAGCTTCGAATTCATCGTCGTGTGTCCCCAGCTGAACACCTGGGCCGGACAAGTGGCCGTCAATGATATGATCAATTATGCCATTCGGAACTACAGGGTGGATACCGGCAAGATCTATCTCACCGGTCTCAGCATGGGCGGCGGCATCGCCTGGGAATACCCCGGCTATTCTGCTGCGATGTACGGAAAACGTCTTGCCGGTCTCCTGGTGGTGGCAGGGGCCTCCACTCCCGTCATTCAACGGGCGGACGAGATCGTCAAGGCGCATTTACCCGTTTGGGCCACAGCCAATTCAGTGGACCCTACAGTGCCTCCGTCCTACACAACGGACTATATAAAGCTGCTGAACCAGGAGGGCGCCAACCCTGCTCCCTGGATGACCATCTTCCCGGATCAGGGTCATGGCGGCTGGGTGAAAACCTATGGGGCCCCCGGACAGCCGGGTGTCGTTCAAAACGGTCTCAACGTCTATCAATGGATGCTCCAATATAAAAGAGAGGGTGACAACGTCGTCATCGACAAACCTTCCGGCGCACCGACCCTTACCGTCAATGCGGGTGGGGACCAGACCATTGCCCTTCCCAACAGGGCAAACCTGACGGGTTCCGCCACCGCGACCAACAGTACCGTCTCAAGCTATAAATGGGCGCAGGTCAGCGGCCCGGCCATAGCTTATTTCAACAATTCCGGCGCCCCGCAGACACAGGTCACCGGTCTGGTAGCAGGAACCTATGTGTTCAAGCTCACCGCCACCGGCTCAACGGGTCTGACGGCCAGCGATCAGGTAACGATCACAGCCACCTCCTCCGGAGCCCCCACGATCACTGTCAATGCCGGGGCCGATCAGACCATTACCCTCCCCAGCAGGGCGAACCTGGCAGGCTCTGCTACAGCCACCAACACCACCATTGCAAGCTATAAATGGACGCAGGTCAGCGGTCCTGCCATAGCTTATTTCAACAATTCCGGCGCCGCACAGACACAGGCTACCGGTCTTATAGCCGGGACCTATGTATTCAAGCTCACCGCCACCGGCGCAACGGGACTGATAGCCAGTGACCAGCTAACGATCACCACAAAGACTGCCGCAAGAGCATTGACATCCGACTCCATCGATGCCGGCGGAACAATAACACTCTATCCGAACCCCGTGCAGGCTGATCAGCAGTTTGTCGTGGAAGGCAGGGGATGGCAGGAAGGCACTTTGAAATTCCTGATCTATGACATGAATGGAAAAGTGGTAAAACAGCTGGTGCTGGAGAACACGACCGGCTTCTTCCGTCAGTCCATCCCTGTTACCGGGCTGGCAAAAGGCGCCTATGTGCTGGCGATAACGAGAGAAGGAGAAAGGCCAAAGACATTCAAGCTGATGGTCGAATAGGACACTGATGGCCGAAAAGCACAGATCATCCCGGTGGATCAATCGATCCGCCGGGATATTGCTATCAGGATCAGCAC